>NZ_FMXV01000039.1:0-51973 GCF_900104425.1 Pseudomonas sp. NFACC13-1
CTTACAGCGGCTCACTTTTGAAAAGCGCAAAAGTAAGCAAAACGCTCTTGCCCCACCACTCGGTGCCTCGCCTAGGCTCGGCATGCCCGAACGCAGGCAATGCTCCGTGGGCCGCCGCGAAGGGCCATCCATGGCCCAGCGCGGCTATCCCGGCATCCATGCCGGGATGCCCACTGCGCAATGCCTGCGTTCGGCCAGCGTGGTTTAACGGGGCGCCTAGATCAAGATCAAGATCCAAAGCAAAGCAAAGCAAAGCAAAGCAAAGCAAAGCAAAGCAAAGCAAAGCAAGAGCGCGACACATCCAGCATCTATGTAACTGAACCACCGCCATCGCGAGCAGGCTCGCTCCCACAGTGCTTGGCGTTGTTCACAATATCTGGGCAGGTGCACAAGCCCGCTCCCACATGGACTTGCGGGTGATCACAGCATTTGCACACAACACAAAAACCTGTGGGAGCGAGCTTGCTCGCGATGACGTCAGCACACCCAACATCACCACAAACTGATCCTCCGCTTTCGCGAGCAGGCTCGCTCCCACAGGATGAGTACAGTCATCAAGAAACAGGCCGGCTGTCAGGCCGCCTCGCTTCGGCTTTTGATCTGGGGCGCCCCGTTAACCACGATGGCCGAACGCAGGTATTGCGCAGTGGGCACCTCGGCATGGATGCCGAGGTAGCCGCGCTGGGCCATGGATGGCCCTTCGCGGCGGCCCACGGAGCAATGCCTGCGTTCGGGCACACCGAGCCTAGGCGAGGTGCCGAGTGGTGGGGCAGGAGCGTTTTGGTTACTTTTGCGCTCTTCAAAAGTGACCCGCTGTAAGAGCGGAACCATAAGCCGCCGTTACGCAAAAACGGATATGCACACCACCCCAAAAACCAACGCTAAAAAATCAGGATCCGAGCAGCTCAGCCTTGACCAACTTGGCCTGCTCATCCGCATGATACGAAGACCGCACCAACGGCCCCGAAGCCACGTTCTTGAAGCCCATCTTGTACCCTTCCTCAGCAAACCAGGCAAAGGTATCGGGGTGCACAAAACGCTGCACCGGCAAGTGACTGCGGGACGGCTGCAAGTACTGCCCCAAGGTCAGCATATCGATGTCATGCTCACGCATGCGCTTCATGACCTCGATAACTTCCTCATCCGTCTCACCCAGGCCCAGCATCAAGCCGGACTTGGTCGGAATGTGCGGCATCATCTGCTTGAAGCGCTGCAGCAAGGTCAGCGACCACTGGTAGTCCGACCCCGGACGCGCGGCCTTGTACAGGCGCGGCACGGTTTCCAGGTTGTGGTTGAACACATCCGGCGGCTCGGCGGCGGTGATTTCCAGGGCGATGTCCATGCGGCCACGGTAATCGGGCACCAGGGTTTCCAACTGTACGTTCGGCGACAGCTTGCGGATCTCGCGGATGCAGTCGGCAAAGTGCTGGGCACCGCCGTCACGCAGGTCGTCACGGTCCACCGAGGTGATGACCACGTACTTGAGCTTCAGGTCGGCAATGGCGATGGCCAGGCTTTCCGGCTCGTTGGTGTCCAAGGGCTTCGGACGGCCGTGGCCGACGTCGCAGAAGGGACAACGACGGGTGCAGATGTCGCCCATGATCATGAACGTGGCGGTGCCGCCGGAGAAGCACTCGCCCAGGTTCGGGCAGGACGCTTCCTCGCAAACGCTGTGCAGCTTGTGCTTGCGCAGCAAGGCCTTGATGCGGTCGACTTCCGGGGAAACCGGGATGCGCACGCGGATCCAGTCGGGTTTCTTCGGCAGTTCGGTGGTGGGGATGATCTTGACCGGGATGCGTGCAACCTTCTCGGCGCCGCGCAGCTTGACGCCGGCCTCTACCTTGGCACGCGGGGCCGGACGCTCGGTGACGTCCAGCGTCGGGATCATGGTTTGCACTGCATCAGTAGTCATATCAGTCGATTCCGCCCGTGAGGGTCGTCTGCTCAGCATAGTCGAGGTGTTTGACGAGCTGCGCGCGCAGCCGGGCACTTACCTCGGCAAATTCAATCGATCCTGCGTGCTCGCTCAACTGGGTCATCGCCAGTCCCGCGTAGCCACAGGGATTAATCCGTCGGAATGGCCCCAGGTCCATGTCCACGTTCAGCGCCAGGCCATGAAACGAACAGCCATGGCGGATCCGCAAGCCGAGGGAGGCGATTTTCGCCCCATCGACGTAGACGCCCGGCGCATCCGGCTTGGCCGCCGCCGTCACACCGTAGCTGGCCAGCAGCTCGATCAGGCACGTTTCCATGCGGGTGACCAGCTCGCGCACGCCAAACCCCAGCTTGCGCACATCCAGCAACAGGTAGGCGACCAGTTGGCCAGGGCCATGGTAGGTCACCTGCCCGCCCCGGTCGACCTTCACCACCGGGATATCTCCCGGTAGCAACAGGTGCTCGGCCTTGCCGGCCTGGCCCTGGGTGAACACCGGAGGGTGTTCCACCAGCCAGACTTCATCGTCGGCGGTGGTGCCGCGTTCGTTCGTGAAGCGTTGCATGGCATGCCAGACCGGCTCGTAGGCCATCGTGCCCAGCTCGCGAAAGCCCAGCGTGCCCGGCATCACAACACCATGTGCACGAAACCGGTCGCTCGCAGCTCGCTGTTGATGTCGTAGAGCTGTTCCTGACCGGTGGCAATGATGTGCAACTGGATCGTCGTGTACTTGCCGTTGGTACTCTGGCGCTCGGCCAGGGTCTTGTGGTCGACGGTGGCATGTTTTTCAAGGATCGCGATGATCTTGTCCTTGAACCCCACGCCGGTGTCGCCGATTACCTTGATGGGATAATCCGCGCAGGGAAATTCGATTTTTGGCGCCTTTACTTCAGAGTCTGTCATGGCGTAACGGCCTCGTAAGCCGTGGTAACGCACATGGCCCCGCTCCGAATGGGAACGAGGCCATGCAGGTCAACACTTCGATCAGTTGAACAAGCCGTAGAAGAATAGACGGATGCTATCCCAGATGCGGCGGAAGATACCACCTTCCTCGACCGCGTCCAGAGCGATCAGGTCAGCGCTGTGCACCACTTTGTCGTCCAGTTTGACTTCGACTTTACCGATCACGTCGCCCTTGGCGATGGGAGCGGTCAGTTGCGGGTTCATGGTCATGCTGGCGGCGAGCTTCTTAAGCTGGCCTTTGGGCAAGGTCATGGTCAGGTCCTGGGCCAGGCCGGCCTTGACCTGGCTGCTCGAACCTTTCCAGACCTGGGCCTGGGCCAGTTCGGTGCCCTTCTGGTAGAAGGTCTGGGTTTCGAAGAAGCGGAAGCCGTAGGTCAGCAGTTTCTGGGTCTCGGCGGCACGGGCCACTTCGCTGCTGGTGCCGAAGACGACGGCGATCAGGCGCATGCCGTCACGCACAGCCGAAGACACCATGCAGTAGCCGGCTTCGTCGGTGTGACCGGTCTTCAGGCCATCGACGGTCTTGTCGCGCCACAGCAGCAGGTTGCGGTTAGGCTGCTTGATGCCGTTCCAGAAGAATTCCTTCTGGGAGTAGATGGCGTAGTGGGCCGGGTCTTCATGGATGATTGCCCGGGCCAGCAGCGCCATGTCGTGAGCCGACGAATAGTGCTCAGGGTTCGGCAAGCCGGTGGGGTTCATGAAGTGACTGTTGGTCATGCCCAGGTCGGCCACGGTTTTGTTCATCATGTCGGCGAACGCATCTTCGCTGCCGGCGATGTGCTCGGCCAGGGCGACGCTGGCGTCGTTGCCGGACTGGATGATGATGCCGTGCAGCAGGTCGCTGACGGTCACTTGCGAACCGACCTTGATGAACATCCGCGAACCGCCGGTGCGCCAGGCGTTTTCGCTGACGGTCACCGGATCGTTCTCACCGATCTGGCCGCGACGGATTTCCAGCGTGGCGATGTAGGCGGTCATCAGCTTGGTCAGGCTGGCCGGTGGCAGGCGCTGGTCACCGTTGTTCTCTACCAGCACCTCGCCGCTGCTGGCATCCATGAGCACAAAGGATTTGGCGGCCAATTGAGGAGGAGCCGGCATCATCTCGACCGCGAACGCGGCCGGTGAGAGAAGCAGCGGGACTAGCAGGCAAAGGCGTTTGGCAAAGGTGGTGATGTTCATCCGTCTCTCGAAATCGCTAATGGGACTGCCCGAAGGCAAAACTGAAACAGGCGGCTTTCTAACGAGCCACCGCGTATTTAAGTTGCTCACTCACTGCCCTTGCCGGGCTTTTATTATTCATGGAGCCAACAACCTGACCCGCTCCAACCGCCAGCGGGCCTCATTCAATCACTCAGCGGTGACCAGGCTCGGCGAACCGAGATTGGCCAGGCGCACGCTGTTCTGCACCTGCTGGACTTCACCCGGAGAACCGATCGGCCCCAGGCGCACCCGATGCAGTGTCTGCTGGTTGCGCACGATCGAGCTGATGAACACCGGGGCGCTCACCATCGAGCTGAGCTTCGACCTCAGCAGCTCGGCAGCGTCCGGGTTGGCGAACGCGCCCACTTGCAGAAACTGGCCAGACGCTGTTGCAGAAGCGTTTTTTTTTGCATCGATCTGCACGGGCAGCACGGCCGCGGCGTGTTGCTGCGGCGGCGGTGTCCACTGCTCGACCGTGCCGGTGGACGCCGTCACGGTCGGCGCGGCATTTTGCGCCACTTTTGGCTCGTTGAGCATCAAAGGCGCCGGACGGCCACGTTGGGCCCACCATTCCTGCGGGTCGATGCCTTCGACCTTGACCCGGGCGGTGCCGATTTCAGCGTAACCGAGTTTTTTCGCCGCCGCATACGACAGGTCGATGATGCGGTCGGAATAGAACGGCCCACGGTCATTGACCCGCAGGATCACGCTCTTGTTGTTGTCCAGGTTGGTCACCCGCACATAGCTGGGCAGCGGCAGGGTCTTGTGGGCCGCGCTCATGCCATACAGGTCATAGACCTCGCCATTGGCGGTGTTCTGGCCATGGAACTTGGTGCCGTACCAGGACGCCGTGCCCGAGGCCACGTAGCGCTTGGAGTCGGACAGCGGGAAATAGGTCTTGCCCAGCACCGTGTAGGGGTTGGCCTTGTAGGGACCGGTGTGCAGGGTCGGCGTGGCGTCGGGGATGCGCGAGACATCCACGTCCCACCACGGCGCGCCGTCCTTGTGGGCCCGGTTGATGTCCAGGCCCGGCATCGCGCGTACGGCGGTGGTGTTTTTCTGGGCCGGCGCGCGGCTGGTCGAACAACTGACGACCAACAGCGACAGCGCGGCCAACGCCACGAGCTTCAGGGGTTGATAGGTAGGCAATGCCCGCATTATTTGACGCCCCGTGCTTTGACCAGCTCTTCAGACAGTTGATATACGGCCATGGCGTACATCACGCTGCGGTTATAACGCGTAATCGCGTAGAAATTCTTCAGGCCCATCCAATATTCGGGGCCTTGTTCGCCTTCCAGCCGCATCGCGGTGACCGGCATGTCGTCACGCAGCGCATCATGACTCGACCAGCCCAACGCCCGCAACTCCCCGACGGTTTTCGTCGGCTCGATACCCTCGGTCAGGCCCTCGTCCACGTGCTCGCCGCGCACGTCGGCACGGCTGACCACCGGTTGGCCGGCTTCCCAGCCGTGGCGCTTGAAATAGCTGGCGACACTGCCGATGGCATCGGTCGGGTTGGTCCAGATATTGATGTGGCCGTCGCCGTCGAAGTCCACCGCGTAGGCGCGGAAACTGCTGGGCATGAATTGCGGCAGGCCCATGGCCCCGGCGTAGGAGCCCTTGAGGGTCAACGGATCGACCTGCTCTTCACGGGCCAGCAGCAGGAACTCGCGCAGCTCCTTGCGGAAGAACTCGGCACGCGGCGGGTAATCGAAGCCCAGGGTCGACAACGCGTCGATCACCCGGAAATTCCCGGTGTTGCGGCCAAAGAAGGTCTCGACGCCAATGATCGACACAATGAACTGGGCCGGCACGCCGTATTCCTGCTCGGCACGGGCCAGGGCCGCCTCGTGCTGGCGCCAGAAGTCCACGCCCCGGGCGATACGCGCCTCGGTGATGAACATCGGCCGGTACTCGCTCCACTGCTTGACCCGCTCGGCGGGCCGGGAGATCGCATCGAGGATCGACTGCTTGCGTTCGGCCTCGCGAAACACCCCCATCAGCTGCTCACCGGCAAAACCGTAGTCGCGGGTCATCTCACCGACGAATTCGGCCACCTGTGGCGAGCCTTCGTAGTCACCGGCCAAGGCCTGCGACGCACTGCCCAGGAAGCCGACCAGGCCGATCCACGGCGCATATCGCGTCGACCAGCCACGCATTGCTTGCATTGAACTCTTCACCTTATTCAAACCTGCGCGATCCACTTGCGATGCGTATGAATCGACATCAAAACCCCAAACGCTGACAGTAGGGTCACCAGCGAAGTTCCTCCGTAGCTAATGAAAGGCAACGGCACCCCCACGACCGGCAACAGGCCACTGACCATACCGATGTTGACGAAAACATAAACAAAAAACGTCATGGTCAAGCTGCCCGCGAGCAATTTTCCAAACAGCGTCTGGGCCTGGGCGGTGATCACCAGCCCCCGCCCGATCAGCAGCAGGTAGATCAGCAGCAACACGCAGATGCCCACCAGGCCGAACTCCTCGCCCATGACGGCGATGATGAAGTCGGTGTGGCTTTCCGGCAAAAAGTCCAGGTGCGACTGGGTGCCCATCAGCCAGCCCTTGCCGAACACCCCGCCGGAGCCGATGGCGGCCTTGGACTGGATGATGTTCCAGCCGGTGCCCAGCGGATCGCTCTCCGGATCGAGGAACGTCAGGATTCGCTGCTTCTGGTAGTCGTGCATCACGAAGTACCACATCGCCACCGACACCGGCACGGCAGTGGCGATCACGCTGAGAATCCAGCGCCAGCGCAACCCACCCATGAACAGCACGAAGGCACCGCCGGCCAGGATCAGCAGCGAGGTGCCGAGGTCTGGCTGGCGTACGATCAGAATGAATGGAACACCGATCAGCAACAGGCTGATGCAGACGTGCTTGAGTTGCGGCGGCAAGGTGCGCTTGGACAGGTACCAGGCAATGGTCGCCGGCATGATGATCTTGAGGAATTCCGAAGGCTGGAAGCGGATCACCCCGGGGATGTTGATCCAACGGGTGGCGCCCATGGCGTTGTGCCCCATCACGTCCACCACCACCAGCAGGCTCACGCCCACCACATAGGCCAGCGGCACCCAGCGCGCCATGAATCGCGGCTCGAGCTGGGCAATGACGACCATCGACACCAGGCCGATGCCGAACGAAGTGGCTTGCTTGGCCAGCAAATCCCAGCTCTTGCCGCTGGCCGAATACAGCACGAACAGGCTGCCGGCGGCCAGGGTCAGCAGCAGGATCAGCAACGGGCCATCGATGTGCATGCGCTGCAACAACGTGGCGCGACGGCGCATCACGTCTTCGCTGGAGAGGATCCGGTCGAAATTATTCTTCACGGGCCGTAGCCTCCGCAGTGATGGGGCTCGCGTATTCAGGCTTGAGCTGGCCGTGCTCATCCAGCAGCCAGGCGTCCATGATCTGGCGCACCACCGGCGCGGCGACGCCGGAACCGGACTCGCCGTTTTCGACCATCACCGACACAACGATTTTCGGGTTGTCGGCCGGCGCGAAACCGACGAACAAGGCGTGGTCGCGGTGGCGTTCCTGGACCTTGGAGCGGTCGTACTTCTCGCCCTGCTTGATGGCGACGACCTGGGCCGTACCGCTCTTGCCGGCAATGCGGTACTGCGCGCCGATGGCCGCCTTGCGGGCGGTGCCGCGGGCGCCGTGCATCACCTGCTGCATACCGTTGTTGACCTTTTGCCAGTCCGACGGATTGTGCAGGATGATGTCCGGCATCGGGTTCGGGTCCACCGGCTTCTGGCCTTCGATGGTCTTGGCCAGGTGCGGGCGATACCACTTGCCCTTGCTCGCCACCAGGGCCGTGGCCTGGGCCAATTGCAGGGGCGTGGCCTGCATGTAGCCTTGGCCGATCCCCAGGATCAGGGTTTCGCCAGGGAACCAGGCCTGGCGCCGGGTCGCGCGCTTCCACTCCCGGGACGGCATCAGGCCCGGGGATTCTTCGAACATGTCCAGGGAGACTTTCTGACCGATGCCGAACTTGCCCAGGTAGGACGACAGTCGATCGATCCCCAGTTTATGGGCCAGGTCATAGAAGTAGGTGTCGTTGGAGCGCATGATCGCCGTTTCCAGGTCCACATAGCCGTCACCGGTGCGGTTCCAGTTACGGTACTTGTGGTCATAGTTGGGCAGCATGTAGTAACCGGGGTCGTAGACCCGGCTCGAGGCGTTCACCACGCCAGAGTCCAGCCCGGCAATCGCCACGGCGGGCTTGATGGTCGAGCCCGGCGGATACAGGCCGCGCAGCACGCGGTTGAACAATGGCCGGTCGATGGAATCGCGCAGCTCGGAATAGGCCTTGAAACTGATCCCGGTGACGAACAGGTTCGGGTCGAAACTCGGCTGGCTGACCATCGCCAGGACCTCGCCGGTGTTCGGGTCCAGCGCCACCACGGCGCCACGCCGTCCGCCCAGCGCCGCTTCGGCGGCTTCCTGCAACTTGATGTCCAGGCTCAGGACGATGTCCTTGCCGGGGATCGGGTCGGTGCGCTTGAGCACCCGCAAGACGCGGCCGCGAGCGTTGGTCTCGACCTCTTCGTAACCCACCTGGCCATGCAGCTCGGGCTCGTAGAAGCGCTCGATGCCGGTCTTGCCGATGTGGTGGGTGCCGCTGTAATTGACCGGATCGAGGCTCTTGAGCTCTTTCTCGTTGATCCGCCCCATGTAGCCGACCGAGTGGGCAAAGTGCGCCCCCTGGGGATAATGGCGCACCAACTGCGCCACCACCTCGACGCCGGGCAGGCGGAACTGGTTCACGGCGATCAGGGCGATCTGCTCTTCGGTCAGCTCGAACAGGATCGGCACCGGCTCGAACGGCCGCCGGCCCTGGCGCATGCGCTTCTCGAAAATCGCCCGGTCCTCGGGCGTCAGCTGCAGCACTTCGACGATCACGTCGAGCACATGCTGCCAATCGCCAGAGCGTTCGCGGGTCATGCTCAGGCTGAAGCTGGGCCGGTTATCCGCCACCACCACGCCGTTGCGGTCGAAGATCAGCCCGCGGGTCGGCGGAATCGGTTGCACGTGCACCCGGTTGTTTTCCGACAGGGTGGAGTGGTACTCGTACTGGATCACCTGGAGGAAATACAGGCGCGCAATCAGCACGCCGATCAGCGTCACCACCGTGATAGCACCGAACACGACGCGGCCCCGTACCAGACGGGCGTCTTTTTCGTGGTCCTTGATGCGGATCGGCTGGGGCATGGGGCAGGATTACTTGTGGTAAGGGTGCCCGGACAGGACTGTCCAGGCACGATACAACTGTTCGCCGATCAGGATCCGCACCAGCGGGTGCGGCAACGTCAACGGCGATAACGACCAGCGCTGATCGGCCCGGGCACAGACTTCCGGCGCCAGCCCTTCCGGACCACCGACCATGAAGTTGACCGTGCGCGCGTCCAGCCGCCAGCGATCGAGCTCCACCGCCAGTTGCTCGGTGCTCCAGGGCTTGCCATGGACTTCGAGGGTGACGATGCGCTCGTTCGGCCCGACCTTGGCCAGCATGGCTTCGCCTTCCTGACGGATGAAACGCGCCACGTCAGCGTTCTTGCCACGGGTGTTGAGCGGAATTTCCACCAGTTCCAGGGCCAGCTCGGAGGGAAGACGCTTGGCATATTCATGCCAGCCTTCTTCCACCCACTTGGGCATGCGAGAACCGACAGCGATCAGGCGCAGTCGCACAGCGGTCCCTTATTGCTGGTCTTTGTTGAGCTTGGTGAAGTGCTCATGGGGGTTTTCCGGGCTGTGGTGCGCGGCGCTGGCCGAACGGCTCTGCTCGGCACCGGCCCACAGGCGCTCCAGGTCATAGAACTGACGCGCCGAGGCGGTCATCATGTGCACGATGACATCGTCCATGTCCAACAGCACCCAGTCGCTGTCGCCCTTGCCCTCTTCACCCAGCGGCTTGACGCCCTGGGCCTTGACCGCTTCGCGGACCTTGTCCAGCATCGCGCCAATCTGGCGGTTG
This sequence comes from Pseudomonas sp. NFACC13-1, assembly GCF_900104425.1. Lineage (NCBI taxonomy): Bacteria > Pseudomonadati > Pseudomonadota > Gammaproteobacteria > Pseudomonadales > Pseudomonadaceae > Pseudomonas > Pseudomonas sp. NFACC13-1. The sequence continues at coordinate 10,076 of NZ_FMXV01000039.1, forward strand.
GAGGTACCGGTGGCGATGATCATGTAGTCCGTGATGCTTTGCTTTTCACGAACGTCGATCACCTGGATGTCCTGGGCCTTGACGTCTTCCAGGGCCGCCACGGCCACCTTGACCAGCTCTTCGCCGACCAGCGCCACGCCGGTATGTGCCTCTACAGGCAGCGGGGCGCTCTTGAACGTGCCCTTGCGCTTTACTTTGTTTACGTCTTTGTCAGTCATATAAAACTCGTTTTGCTCGTATGTTCGGGCGCTTCGCTACACGCATTCACGTGCCTTGAAGCGCGCCTTTTTCAGTTCGACGCACGGTAAAGCCCGTGCGCATCGATGTAGGCCAGGACCGCGTCGGGCACCAGGAAACGTACCGACTTACCGCTGGCCAGCAGTTGACGGATCTGGGTGGCGGATACCGCGAGCGGCGTCTGCCAGACGAATGCAATCTGTCCGCTCGGCCCTTTCAGGGCCAGCGGGTCGCTCACCGAGCGGGCCGCCAGCAGGTTGCGCAAGGCATCCGGCGGCTCGCTGTCGGCATCCGGGCGCTGCAACACCAGGATGTGGCAATGCTGGAGCAACTCTTCCCAGCGATGCCAAGTGGGCAGGCCGCAAAAAGCGTCCCAGCCCAGAAGCAGAAAAACCTGGGCATCAACGGCCAGTTCGGCGCGTATCAGCTCCAGGGTATCAATGGTGTAGGACGGTTTGTCCCGCTGCAATTCGCGGGCGTCCACCACCAGCGGTGCCACACCGGCCACCGCGCACTCGACCATCGCCAGACGGTCCTGCGCCGACACCTGCGGCGTGTCCCGGTGAGGCGGCCTGGCGCTGGGCGTCAGGCGTAGCTCATCGAGGGCCAGGGCGTCGGCGACTTCCAGCGCACCGCGCAAATGGCCGATGTGCACCGGGTCGAACGTGCCGCCCAGGATACCGATGCGCCGGGGCGCAGTGGTCGTCGTCACAGCGGTCGGCGGGTCGAGGTCGCCCAAGTCAGACCGGCTCCTGTCCGCGCAACTGGCCGTCACCGACCACAATGTACTTCTCGCAGGTCAGGCCTTCGAGGCCCACCGGGCCGCGGGCGTGCAGCTTATCAGTAGAAATGCCGATCTCGGCACCCAATCCGTATTCAAAGCCGTCGGCGAAGCAGGTCGGGGTGTTGATCATCACCGATGCCGAATCCACTTCGGCCACGAAACGCCGGGTTTCGCCCTGGTGCTCACTGACGATGGAATCGGTGTGGTGCGAGCCGTGGCGGTTGATGTGTTCGATGGCCTGGTCCAGCCCGTCGACCACGCGGATCGACAAGATCGGCGCCAGGTACTCGGTGTCCCAATCTTCTTGCGTGGCCGCGACGGCCTCGATGATCGCCCGGGTACGCTCACAACCGCGCAGTTCGACGCCTTTTTCGCGGAACTGGGCGGCCATCGATGGCAGGAAGTCCCGGGCAACGGCCTGGTCCACCAGCAGGGTTTCCATCGCCCCGCAGATACCGTAGCGGTAGGTCTTGGCGTTGAAGGCGATGCGTTGGGCCTTGGGCAATTCGGCGTGGGCACTGACATAGACGTGGCAGATGCCGTCCAGGTGCTTGATCACTGGCACGCGGGCGTCACGGCTGACCCGCTCGATCAGGCCCTTGCCGCCACGTGGCACGATGACATCGACGAACTCGGGCATGGTGATTAGGGCGCCGACCGCGGCGCGGTCGGTGGTTTCCACCACTTGCACCACGGCCGCCGGCAGATCGGCCTCGGCCAGGCCGCGCTGGATGCAGGCGGCAATGGCACGGTTGGAATGGATGGCCTCGGACCCGCCCCGCAGAATGGTCGCGTTACCCGACTTCAGGCACAGGCTCGCGGCGTCGATGGTCACGTTCGGCCGCGACTCGTAGATGATCCCGACCACGCCCAGGGGCACGCGCATCTTGCCGACCTGGATGCCCGACGGGCGGTAGCTCATGTCGCGGATCGCCCCGACCGGGTCCGGCAGGGCCGCGACCTGGCGCAGACCGACGATCATGCCGTCGATGCGAGCCGGGGTCAGCGCCAGGCGCTCGAGCATGGCCGGTTCGAGGCCATTGGCCCGGCCGGCGGCCAGGTCCTGCTCGTTGGCGGCGGACAGCTCGGCGCGCGCAGCGTCCAGCGCATTGGCGGCGGCCTGCAGGGCGCGGTTTTTCTGCGCGGTGCTGGCCCGGCCGATGATGCGCGACGCTTCGCGAGCGGCGCGACCCAGGCGGGTCATGTAGTCAAGAACGGACTCAGTCATGGTCTGTGTGGTCTTGGCGATGGGGAAAGCGGCAGATTATAGCTGTCGTAACCCTCGACTAACAGCATGGACTCGCAGTGGTGACCGGCGGAGAAGTAAAACAGGCGTAAACAGCCGGTTGAAGCGAGTGTTCAGCGGTGATTAAGCTTTCCATTGCTATCATCGCGCTTCCTTTGGCCTCACTTCGTCTATCACCATGACCGATTTGCCATCGCCCAACGCCCTGCCCCACGCCTTTTTCGACCGCGACGCCCAGGTCCTTGCCAAAGACCTGCTGGGCAAAGTCATTCGCCACAAGGTCGGCGACCTGTGGCTCAGCGCGCGGATCATCGAGACCGAGGCGTATTACTTTGCCGAAAAAGGCAGCCACGCCTCGCTGGGCTACACGGAAAAACGTAAGGCTTTGTTTCTGGATGGCGGACACATCTATATGTACTACGCCCGGGGCGGCGATTCGCTGAACTTCAGCGCCCAGGGTCCCGGCAACGCGGTGCTGATCAAATCGGCCTACCCGTGGGTCGATACCCTTTCCGGGCCGACGAGCCTGGCGCAGATGCTATTGAACAACCCCGACGCCCAAGGCCGGCCGCGCACACCGCAGAAACTCTGTGCCGGCCAGACCCTGCTGTGCAAAGCGCTGGGGCTGAAAGTGCCGGACTGGGACGCCAAACGCTTCGACCCCGAGCGCTTGCTGGTGGAAGACGTGGGCGTGCCGACGGTCAATGTGATCCAGACCACCCGCCTGGGCATTCCCCTGGGACGGGACGAGCACCTGCCCTACCGCTTTGTCGATGCCGCCTATGCCCCGTGGTGCACCCGCAACCCGTTGCGACGGGGGCAGGTCGAAGGGCGTGATTATTTTTTGCTTTCATGATCGACACATGGTCGTCCCTTGTGGGAGCGAGCCTGCTCGCGATAGCGTTGGATCAGTAGAATCAGATATTGACTGACACACCGTCATCGCGAGCAGGCTCGCTCCCACAGTAAAAAAAGCATGCTGCTTAATATTCAATGGAGTTGTCCTCATGGGCCCATGGCTCGATAGCATCACCGGCTGGCTGACCGTCAACCCGCAATGGCTGGCGGTGGCGGTGTTCATCGTCGCCTGCGTGGAATGCCTGGCCATTGCCGGCCTGATCGTGCCGGGTACGGTGCTGTTGTTCGCCATCGCCGTGCTGGCCGGCAGCGGCGCGTTGTCCCTGGGCGAGACCTTGCTGCTGGGCCTGCTCGGCGGCTTGCTGGGGGACCTGATGTCGTATTTCCTCGGCCGGCATTTCCACCAGAACATCCGGCGCCTGCCCGGGCTGCGCCATCACCCCGAGTGGATGAGCGCCGCGGAAAACTATTTCCAGCGCTACGGCATCGCCAGCCTGCTGGTGGGTCGTTTTATCGGCCCGCTACGGCCCATGTTGCCGATGGTGGCCGGGATGTGCGACATGCCGTTCCCGCGCTTCGCGGCGGTCAGCGTGTTGGCCGCGGCGGGCTGGACCGTGGCGTACCTGTTGCCGGGCTGGGCCACCGGGGCGGCGTTTCGCCTGCCGCTGCCCGAAGGGTTCTGGCCGCAGGCCGGCGTGGTCATTGGCAGCATCGCGGTGATGATCGGGCTGAGCGTCAACAGCAGCCTGCGTCGCCATCGCCATGCCTCGGCGCTGATCGCCGGCATCGGCCTGGTGATCCTGATCGGCCTGTTCATCGGCTTTCGTTACCTGACGGCGTTCGACCAGGGCTTGATGGCCCTGGTCCAGGAGCATCGCAGCCCGACGCTGGACGAAATCGCCGTGACCTTCACGCTGATCGGCGAATTCCGCAACATGCTGATTTTCAGCGCACTGGTGACTGGGTTGCTGTTGCTGGCGCGCCAATGGCGCCAGGCAATCTTCGCCGGGGGCACGATGCTGCTCACCTCCTTGGCCAACACCGGCAGCAAACACTTCTTTGCCCGGGTGCGCCCGGAAATCCTCACCGACCCGCTGACCAGCTACAGCATGCCCAGCGGCCACGCCTCCGGGGCATTCGCGCTGTTCCTCAGCCTCGCCATCCTCGCCGGCCGCGGCCAACCGCCCCGCCTGCGCCTGACCTGGTTGCTGCTGGGGTGCTTGCCAGCACTGGCCATTGCTCTGTCGCGGGTCTACCTGGGCGCCCATTGGCCGAGCGACATCGTCGCCGGCGCCATGCTGGCCGCCTGCGTCTGCGCCGCCGTCCTGTGGTCGAGCCAGCGCCAGACACCACTGCCGGCCATGCCGCCGAAAATCTGGTGGTTGATTCTGCCGGCGCTGGCGGCGGTGTTCAGCTTCTTCGCACTGCGGCATTTGCCCCATGCGATGTTGCGGTATGCCTATTAGGCAATCGCAAGCAAGCTCGCTTCCACGGGAGATTCATGGCGTAGCCCGGAACCACTGTGGGAGCGAGCTTGCTCGCGATGACGGCTGCACATTCACCGTTGATGCAAGCTGACCCACCGCTATCGCGAGCAAGCTCGCTCCCACAGGGGAGCACAGTGCTGTTTGGTGGTGTCAGGCGAAGAGTTCGCCCTGCAGCTCATCGAGCAACGCCTGGATCGCATCCAGGCGCTGTTGCGGGTCGTCGAGTTGCAGCAGGTCGATCTTGTCCAGCTCATTGAACGGCAGCAGGTAGGCCAGTTGATTGGCCAGCGATTGCTGGCCGGTCGCTTCGGTGCCCATGTTCAGGGCCTCGACCATCGGGTGCTCGGCCAGGGCCCTGAGCAGCGCCACCAGGTCGGCGTCTTCCTCTTGCAGCGGTTGCTCCGGCTCCTCCTCCAGCCACTCGACTTCAGCGACCATCAGTTGATCCGCCTGGACGCTGGTGCCATGGACGATAAAGCGCCGCCCACCCTCCACGCGAATGCCCAGCAGACCATTGTCCTGCTGGGAAAAATCAGTGATGCGCGCTTCACAACCGACCCGCGCGAAGCCTTCAGGCGCGTGCCCGACCTCCTCGCCATCGAGAATGCACACCACGCCGAAGCCTTCGCCCTTTTTCATGCAGCGCCCAATCATGTCGAGGTAACGCGCCTCGAAAATCTGCAAGTCGAGGATGCAACCGGGGAACAGCACAGTGTTCAACGGGAAAAGCGGCAAGCTCATAACCAGATCCTTAAACGGTCATCGACACCACCAACGGCAATAGCACCGCCGTGGCCACGCCCATCAGACTCATCGCCAGCGCCGCGAAGGCACCCGACTCCTCGCTTTCCTGCAACGCCACCGACGTGCCCACCGCATGGGCCGCCAGCCCCAGGGCCATGCCCCGGGCCTCGGGGCTATGGACCCCCAGCCGGGTCAGAATACTCGGACCGAGGATCGCCCCGAGTACACCGGTGATCAATACGAATACCGCCGCCATGGCCGCCACGCCGCCGATCTGCTCGGCCACCAGCATGGCGATCGGCGAAGTCACGGACTTGGGCGCCATGGTCATCAGGATCATGTGCTCGGCGCCAAAGGCCCAGCCCAACACCACCGCGGAGCCCGTGGCAAACACCCCGGCTATCACCAGCGTAGTAAAAATCGGCCAGAACAACTGCCGGATCCGTCGCAGGTTCAAATACAGCGGCACCGCCAGGGCGACCGTGGCCGGGCCCAGCAGAATGCTGAGGATCTCGGTGCTCTTGCGGTACTCGGCATAGCCGATGCCGCAGCCGACCAACACGCCGATCAACAGCACCATCGACATCAACACCGGTTGCAGGAACACCCATCGGGTCTTTTCGAACGCCGCCAACACCAACTGATAGGCCCCCAGGGTAATGCCGATGCCGAACAGCGGATGATGGATCACCGAGGTCCAGGCGCCCTGCCAGTCGAGCATCATTGGCTGTCCTCCGGGGCGGCGACGTGACGGCGGGCCAGGCGCTGCATCAGCACGCCCGTCAGCGCCACGGACAGCACCAGGGACAAGGTCAACGCGCCAACGATGGCCCAGAAATCGGCGGCAATCGCCCCGGCATAGACCATCACCCCCACTGCCGGCGGCACCAGCAGCAAGGGCAGGTAACGCAGCAGGCTACTGGCGGCCAGGTTCAACGGTTCGCTGACTTCACCGCGCATCACCAGATAGCCCAGCAGCAACAGCAGGCCAATGATTGGCCCTGGCAGCACCGGCAAGAACAAATGATTGATCGCAGTGCCCAGCAATTGAAAAAACACCAGCCAGGTCAGGCCCCGTAGCAACATCCGCTCTCTCCCCTCACAAACACCATGAACCTGTTCCTGTAGGAGCTGCCCGTAGGAGCTGCCGAGTGCAACGAGGCTGCGATCTTTCCCCTTCCAATTGAATCCGGAGCGAAAGATCAAAAGATCGCAGCCTTCGGCAGCTCCTACGGGGAGTCACCTGATGACACATTTAAACATGCCCGCGCTATGGGTCGGCATTCGTAAAAAGCATGTTCAGTGACCTTACTTGCACGCCATGTTGATCTACAGTGGTTTTTCGGGGACGCCAATCCCCGCTCCAGAAAAAGTAAAACCGATGAACCCAAGGAGAGTCTCAATGCCCTACGTCCCCGTTGCAGCGCTCAAAGATTATGTCGGCAAGGAACTTGGACGTTCCGAATGGCTCACGATCGATCAGGACCGCATCAACCTGTTCGCCGAAGCCACTGGCGACTTTCAGTTCATCCACGTCGATCCGGTCAAGGCCGCGCAGACTCCGTTTGGCAGCACCATCGCCCATGGTTTCCTGTCGTTGTCACTGATGCCCAAGCTGATGGAAGACATCCTGATCCTGCCCGAAGGCGTGAAGATGGTCGTCAACTACGGCCTGGACAGCGTGCGTTTCATCCAACCGGTGAAGGTTGATTCCAAGGTCCGGCTCAAGGTCGACCTGGTGGACGCCACCGAGAAAAAACCCGGCCAATGGCTGCTCAAGGCCACCGCCACGCTGGAAATCGAAGGATCGGAAAAACCGGCCTACATCGCCGAGCCGCTGTCGCTCTGCTTCGTGTAAACCCGCGCGGTCGCGAAACCGCTCGTGCAGTTTCGCATCGCTTCCCTATATTCAATGCGCATAGCTGCGGCATACTCGTGGCCTGATGACCTGGATCCCGTTATGCGCTTATTCGTCCCACTGACCTTGACCCTGTTGCTCACCGCCTGTGGCGGCGGCGAATCGCCGCTGCCTCCCGACGCGCGCCTGCCCGATGGCGGTCGCTATCGCGGCGACCTGGTGGACGGGCTGCTGCAAGGCCAGGGGCGCATCGACTACCCCAACGGCAGCTGGTATGCCGGGCAGTTCGACAAGGGCCAGTGGCACGGCACCGGGGAATGGCACGGCAGCAATGGCGAGGTCTATCGCGGCCAGTTCTATCAGGGCCTGTTCCACGGCCAGGGCAGCCTGACCACCCCCACCAGCAGCTACACCGGCGGCTTCAAGCTGGGCCGACGGGACGGTGAAGGGACGCTCAAGGAAAACGGCATGACCTACCGCGGCGAGTTCAAGGCCGACCGCTATTCCGGTCTCGGGCGCCTGGAACTCGACGACGGCAGCCAGTACCAGGGCCCCTTCGTCAACGGCAAGCCCAACGGTGAAGGCCAGCGCTTCGACGCCAGCGGCAACCAGTTCACCGGGCACTTTGTCGACGGGCAACTGCAGGGCAAGGGCACCTTCAACAGCGCCGATGGCGATGTCTACATCGGCGGTTTCAGGAACAACCAGCTCAACGGTCGCGGTCGCTACGAAAATGCCGACGGCGATGTCTGGATCGGCCGGTTCAAGGATGGCGCGCTGACCGGCAAGGGCGAACTGATCGGCGCCGACGGCAGCCATTACCTCGGTCAATTCAATGATTGGCGCTTTACCGGCCAGGGCCGCCTGAACCTGCCCGACGGCAGTTTCTACATCGGCCAGTTCGAAAACGACAGCTACCACGGACGCGGCACCCTGGTGCTGACCGATGGCACCGTGCAAAGCGGCACCTGGGCCAACGGCCAACGAGTGCGCGACGCGGACGGCAGGCTGTTGCCGGATGTGCTCGAACTTGGCGTGCTGGCCCAGGGCCGCCTGCTGGAGGAGGCCCTGGCCAACATCCCGGCCTCGACCCCGGCAGTGGAGCTGTACAGCCTGACCCTGGGCGGCGACGGCAAGCAAAGCGTGTTCCTGCGCGAATCCGACTATGTCGCCAACATGCTCGCCAGCCGTTTCGGCGCGTTCGGGCAGATCCGCCTGGTGAACCACCGCGATCACCTCGGCGACCGGCCCATGGCCAGCCGCGAAAGCCTGCGCCGCGCCGCCGCGACCCTGGCCGAGCGCAGTGGCCCGGAAGACCTGATTTTCATCTACCTGACCAGCCACGGCACCAGCGAGCATGAACTGGTACTCGACCAGCCGCGCATGGAACTGGCCGACCTGCCCGCCGATGAACTGGCCGTGGTCCTGGCGCCGCTGAAGAACCGCGACAAGATCGTGGTGATCTCGGCCTGCTACTCCGGCGGCTTCATCCCGGCGCTCAAGGATGAACGCACCTTGATCATGACCGCTTCCCGGGCCGACAGGGTGTCCTTCGGCTGCTCCGAGGAAGCCAACTTCACCTACTTCGGCGACGCGCTGTTCGCCCAGGCCTTGAACCAGACCGACGACCTGGAACAGGCTTTCAAGCGGGCCAAGGCCACCGTGGCCGAGCGGGAACAGGCGGACAATTTCGAAGCCTCCGAACCGCAGATGTGGGCGCCCAGGACGGTCCTTTCCCACTGGCAACTGCTGCGCAAACAGCAGGCCCGCAAAGCATTGCAAAGTACTGCATTGAACGACGGCGCCACAAAGAGCAACTAAGCTGAACCGTATCAAGGGGGAAACACTATGTACTTGACGCCTCAGCATGTTTTGCTCGCCGGCGCTACCGGGCTGACCGGGGAACATCTACTGGACCGGCTGCTCAACGAGCCGACCATCACCCGGGTCCTGGCCCCCACCCGCCGGCCACTGGCCGAACACACGCGCCTGGAAAACCCGGTGGGGGAGTCGGCCCAGGTGCTGCCTCAGCTCAGCGGCCAGGTCGACATCGCCTTTTGCTGCCTCGGCACCACCATCAAGAAAGCCGGTTCCGAAGCAGCCTTTCGCGCGGTGGACCTGGACCTGGTGGTGGCGTTCGCCAAGCGCGCCCGGGAACTGGGCGCGCGGCACCTGGTGGTCATCAGTGCCCTGGGGGCCGACGCCAAGTCATCGATCTTCTACAACCGAGTCAAGGGTGAGATGGAGGCGGCCCTCAAGGCTCAGGACTGGCCGCAATTGACCATCTGCCGCCCTTCCCTGCTGCTGGGCGACCGCGTCGAACCGCGCCTGGCCGAGCAACTGGCCGGGCCGTTGTCGAAGCTGATCCCAGGCAAGTACCACGGCATCGAAGCCTGCCAACTGGCCCGGGCCATGTGGCGCCTGGCGCTGGAAGAGCAGGATGGGGTGCGGGTGGTGGAGTCGGATGAGTTGCGTAAGCTGGGCAAATGATTCTGCAGCGCCTGACCGGGCCTCATCGCGAGCAAGCTCGCTCCCACAATTGACCGAGTTTCGCCAGGAAGAATGAGGTCGAATGTGGGAGCGAGCTTGCTCGCGATGGGCGCACCACCGCCCCAAAAGCCAAGCCCCCATTCCGGTGTTTGCTACATCCCCCCAGTCGCCCGGAACCCCACGCCGATTGCGGTGAACAACGATAACGGCAACAGCAAGGTATCCAGCAGCGCACTGCCCGGCAGATCGACGCCAGGATAGCTCGGCGCCTCGGCCCCGAAGCGGTCCTTGGCGCAGCAGCCGCCGTTAAGCGCGTAAAGATCCAGGCGCGTGCCCGCGTACACCACCGGCGCACCGGGCTTGGCCGCGTCGAGGGTGCGGGCGGTGGCGCAGCCGGTCAGTTGCAGCGCCAGCAGCACGATCAGCAGCTTATTCATCGCTGCTCAAATGATGCTCGCCCCAGCGCGGCAACATGTCCTGAGGGATGTTCAACAGGTTGAGAATCCGCGCGACGACGAAATCGATCAGGTCGTCGATGGTCTGTGGTTGGTGATAGAAACCCGGCGAGGCCGGCAGGATGGTCACGCCCATGTTCGACAGCTTGAGCATGTGCTCCAGGTGAATGCTCGAATACGGCGCTTCCCGCGGCACCAGGATCAACGAGCGGCGCTCCTTGAGCGTGACGTCAGCCGCCCGTTCGATCAGGTTGTTGCAGGCCCCGGTGGCAATCGCCGACAGCGTCCCGGTGGAGCATGGCACCACCACCATGGCCGCCGGCGCGCCGGAGCCCGAGGCCACCGGCGACATCCAGTCTTCCTTGCCATAAACCCGGATCTGCCCCGCCGCCGCACCGGTGTATTCGGTGAGGAAGGCCTGCATCATCTGGGTCTTGGCCGGCAGGGTCACGTCGGTCTCGGTGGCCATCACCAGTTGCGCGGCCTTGGAGATCAGGAAGTGCACCTCGCGGTCTTCGCGCACCAGGCAATCGAGCAGGCGCAAGCCGTACTGGGCGCCGGAAGCGCCGGTCATCGCCAGGGTAATGCGTTCCGGACTGTTGTTCATCGCAGCGCCTCGGCCAGTTTGCCGTGCAGGCCGCCGAAGCCGCCGTTGCTCATGATCACCACGTGGGTACCGGGCTGGGCCTGGCTCTTCACGCGTTCGATGATGCCTTCCAGGGAATCGCTGACAATCGACGGCACCGTGCACAGCGCGGCGGTGGCGCCGAGGTCCCAGCCCAGGTTGGCCGGTGCGTACCAGATCACCTGGTCGGCATCGACCACGCTTTCCGGCAGGCCATCGCGGTGAGCGCCGAGCTTCATGGAGTTGGAGCGCGGCTCGATGATCGCGATCAGCGGCGCCTCGCCGATGCGCTTGCGCAAACCGTCGAGGGTGGTGGCGATGGCGGTCGGGTGGTGGGCGAAGTCGTCGTAAATGGTGATGCCGTTGACCTCGGCGACTTTCTCCATGCGCCGCTTCACGCTCTTGAACGCGCTCAACGCGGCGATGCCCATGGACGGCACCACGCCGACATGCCGGGCCGCCGCCAACGTCGCCAGGGCGTTGGCGACGTTGTGCTGGCCGGTCATGTCCCACTCGACCACGCCTTGGGACTGGCCTTCGAACATGACTTCAAATTGCGAACCGTCATCCTTGAGCAACTTCACCTGCCATTGGCCGCCCGCACCGGTGGTTTGCACCGGGGTCCAGCAGCCCATTTCAATGACGCGCTGCAAGGCCGGTTCGGTGGTCGGATGGATCACCAGGCCTTCGCTCGGAATGATGCGCACCAAATGGTGGAACTGCCGCTCGATGGCCGCCAGGTCGGAGAAGATGTCCGCGTGATCGAACTCAAGGTTGTTGAGGATCGCCGTGCGTGGACGGTAGTGGACGAATTTCGAGCGTTTATCGAAAAACGCGCTGTCGTATTCATCCGCCTCGATCACGAAGAACGGCGTGCCCCCCAGGCGCGCCGACACCGAGAAATTCTGCGGCACGCCACCGATCAGGAAACCCGGGCTCATGCCGGCGTGTTCCAGGACCCAGGCGAGCATGCTACTGGTGGTGGTCTTGCCGTGGGTGCCGGCCACGGCCAGGACCCAACGGCCCTGCAACACGTGATCGGCCAGCCACTGCGGCCCGGACACGTAGGGCAGGCCTTTGTTGAGCACGTACTCCACCGCCGGGTTACCCCGGGACATGGCGTTGCCGATGACCACCAGGTCCGGCGCCGGGTCCAGTTGCGCCGGGTCGTAGCCTTGGGTCAGTTCGATGCCCTGGGCTTCCAGCTGGGTGCTCATCGGCGGATAGACGTTGGCGTCGGAACCGGTCACGTGATGGCCCAGCTCCTTGGCCAGGACCGCCATCGAACCCATGAAAGTGCCGCAAATACCGAGAATATGGATGTGCATAGTCGACCTCGTAAAACATGGCCGCAGGTTAGCGTAGGGAGGGGGAAATCGCACCTTGTGTTTCGAACGCCAGCCATCAGGACACCGCAAATACCCTGTGGGAGCGAGCTTGCTCGCGATAGCGGTCTTACCGCCAACACCGGTGTTGAATGACACTCCGCCATCGCGAGCAAGCTCGCTCCCACAGTTGACCGCATTCCTTCAGGGTGGATGTGCTGCGGCTCAGCGGGCGATAGCGTGTTTACGCAACTTTCGGTAAAGGGTATTGCGGCTGATCCCCAGTTGTTCCGCCGTGTGGGTCATGTGCCAGCGCTGGCGCTCCAGTGCATCGAGCAACGCCAGGCGCTCGGCGTCTTCCAGTGGCCGTTCTGCCACCGTTTCAACCACGGCAACCGGGCGCTGGCGGATCATCGCGGGCAAGTCCTCCAGCCCAATCCGCCCACCATCGCACAGCGCGGCGAGGGTGCGCAGCACATTGCGCAGTTGCCGCACGTTGCCCGGCCAGTCGAACCCCAGCAACGCCCGGCGCGCCGGCTCTTCGATGAGCACCGTCTCGGTCCCGCTCTCCTCAGCCAACAGGAAGTCCAGCAACTGCGACTTGTCACTGCGCTCGCGCAAAGGCGGGAGGGGGATTTCCAGGCCATTGAGGCGGTAATACAAATCCTCGCGAAAACTGCCATCCCGCACCCGGTCGAGCAACTGCCGGTGGGTGGCGCTGATGATGCGCACGTTCACCGCCTCGGGCTCGCCGCCGATGGGCACCACCTGGCGATCTTCCAGCACCCGCAGCAAACGAGTCTGCAAGGCCAGGGGCATGTCGCCGATTTCATCGAGGAACAGCGTGCCGCCGTCGGCCTGTTGCAGCTTGCCGCGCATGCCTTCCTTGCGCGCGCCGGTGAAGCTGCCACCGCGATAACCGAACAGCTCGCTCTCGATCAGGCTTTCGGGGATGGCCGCGCAGTTGAGGGCGACGAAGTGCTTGCCGGCGCGCTGGCTGGCGTGGTGCACGGCCTTGGCGAACGCCTCCTTGCCGGAGCCGGTTTCGCCATGGATCAGCAACGGCACATCGCGTTCGAACACCCGCAGTGCCTTGCGAAAATGCTCCTGCAACGCCGCATCCCCCAGGCAGATACCTGGCAGCCGTGCGGGTTCGACGGCCTTGAGCAGCGCCGGCGCGACCGGCACCGGCACACTGCGCGGCTGCCCACGCAACACCGCGAACAAATGCCGGCCATCACGGGTGCGCAACGGCCAACTGGCGCTGGCCTGGGGGCTGGCGCGGCCCAGCAGCTCGTCCAGTGAACAGTCGAAAAAGTCTTCCACCCGCTGGCCCAGCAAGCTGCCGCGAATATGCCCCAACAGGTTGAGCGCGCTCTGGTTGACCGCGCAGATCCGCCCTTCGCCGTCGAACGCCAGCAAGCCCTCGCTGAACAGCCCCACGGATTCGGCCTGCAAATGAAAGCGCAGCAGCCATTGATTGTCGAAGCAACGGAGGAAATAGCAGCTCTCGATCATCTTCGCCGAGAGGTTGACCAGGGCCATGGTGTGGAACTGGCTCTGGCGCGACACGTCCGGCCGCGCCGAGGAGACGTCGAGCACCGCCAGCAGCTCGCCCTGGGGGTCGAACACCGGGCTGGCCGAGCAGGTCAGGCCGGTGTGGCGGCCGCGAAAGTGTTCTTCCTGGTGGATGGTCAGGGCCTGGCGTTCCACCAGGCAGGTGCCGATGCCGTTGGTGCCTTCGCAGGCTTCGCTCCAGTCGGCGCCGAGCCAGAGGCCGGCCCGTTCGAAAATCTTCCGTTCGCTGGGGGCGGTGACGCAGTTGAGGATCACGCCCCGGGCGTCGGTCAGCAACACCGCGTGGCCGGCGCCGGAAAGTTGCTGGTGCAGGCTGGTCATTTCATTGCCGGCGATGTGCAGCACCTGTTGCAAGCGCTCGCGGCTTTCCAGCACCCGGCCATGCTCGAGCACCGTCGGCGCCAGGTTCTGGGCCGGATCGAGGTGATAGTCCTCGAGGCAGCGCAGCCAGGAACGGGCAATCGACGGATCGCTGCCAGGGCCCTGCAAATGGGCCTTGCCCTGGGTGACCGTCAAGACTTGCTGGGCATGGCGACTCAAATGGTTGCTGTGCATTTCTTATTATTCTCCCCGAAGGTTGCGGCCTTACTGTAGGAGCTGCCGAAGGCTGCGATCTTTTGATCTTTCACTTGAGATTCAATGGGCAGGGGAAAAATCGCAGCCTCGTTTCACTCGACAGCTCCTACCCGGCCTGCCTCCCATCAAGGCTCAGCATCCTCCAGCCCAACCGCCTTTGCAATGCTGGCGCGACCTGCCAGTCACAGACTGTCTCGCATCTGGCACAAACTGTCACACCCGCTGTATCGCAAGCGTCACACACCCCCTCCGTTTGTCCGAGCAACTCCTCCTAAAGTCTTGATTTCCGGGCCCTGCAAGGCAATGGCCCGACCTTTGCTCTAGGCTTTATTACCAGCGCTCGATTTTGCGCGGCCTCCCGTATAAGCACAAAAGCCAAGGAGAACTCATCATGCGTTACGCTCACCCCGGTACTGAAGGCGCTATCGTTTCGTTCAAGAGCAAATACGGTAACTACATCGGCGGCGAGTTCGTCGCGCCGGTCAAAGGTCAGTACTTCACCAATACGTCCCCGGTCAATGGCCAGCCCATTGCCGAATTCCCGCGCTCCACGGCCGAAGACATCGAAAAAGCCCTGGACGCCGCCCACGCCGCCGCCGATGCCTGGGGCGCCACCTCGGCCCAGGCCCGTTCGCTGATCCTGCTGAAAATCGCCGACCGCATCGAGGCCAACCTCGAAACACTGGCGATCACCGAATCCTGGGACAACGGCAAGGCCGTGCGCGAAACCCTCAACGCCGACATCCCCCTGGCCGCCGACCACTTCCGCTACTTCGCCGGTTGCCTGCGGGCCCAGGAAGGCGCGGCCGCCGAGATCGACGGCAACACCGTGGCCTATCACATCCATGAACCCCTGGGCGTGGTCGGGCAGATCATCCCGTGGAACTTCCCGCTGCTGATGGCCGCCTGGAAACTCGCCCCGGCCCTGGCCGCCGGTAACTGCGTGGTGCTCAAGCCGGCCGAGCAAACCCCGCTGGGCATCTGCGTGCTCATGGAGCTGATTGGCGACCTGCTGCCGCCCGGCGTGCTGAACGTGGTGCAAGGCTTCGGCAAGGAAGCCGGCGAAGCCCTCGCCACCAGCAAGCGCATCGCCAAGATCGCCTTCACCGGGTCCACGCCGGTGGGCTCGCACATCATGAAATGCGCGGCCGAAAACATCATCCCGTCCACCGTGGAGCTGGGCGGCAAGTCGCCGAACATCTTCTTCGAAGACATCATGCAGGCTGAACCAAGCTTCATCGAAAAAGCCGCTGAAGGGCTGGTGCTGGCGTTCTTCAACCAGGGCGAAGTCTGCACCTGCCCATCCCGCGCCCTGGTGCAGGAGTCGATCTACGACGAATTCATGCAAGTGGTGATGAAGAAAGTCCTGCAGATCAAACGCGGCGACCCGCTGGACACCGACACCATGGTCGGCGCCCAGGCGTCCGAGCAGCAATTCGACAAGATTCTTTCGTACCTGGAAATCGCCAAGGGCGAAGGCGCCGAACTGCTGACCGGGGGCAAAGTGGAAAAACTCGAGGGCAACCTGGCGACCGGGTATTACATCCAGCCGACCCTGCTCAAGGGCACCAACAAGATGCGCGTGTTCCAGGAAGAAATCTTCGGCCCAGTGGTGAGCATCACCACCTTCAAGGACGAAGCCGAAGCCCTGGCGATCGCCAACGACACCGAGTTCGGCCTCGGCGCCGGCCTGTGGACCCGCGACATCAACCGCGCCTACCGCATGGGCCGGGCGATCAAGGCCGGTCGCGTGTGGACCAACTGCTACCACCTGTACCCGGCCCATGCCGCGTTCGGTGGCTACAAGAAGTCCGGCGTGGGGCGTGAAACCCACAAGATGATGCTCGACCACTATCAGCAGACCAAGAACCTGCTGGTGAGCTACGACATCAATCCGTTGGGGTTCTTCTAAGTCACTTGGGCAAGGCAGGGCCTCCTGCTTTGCCCTTTTGATAGCTATCGCGAGCAGGCTCGCTCCCACAGGGACTGTGGGTGACCCTCTTTCTGTGGGTAGGCCCGAATCCCCTGTGGGAGCGAGCCTGCTCGCGATGGCGCCCTCACTGACAACATCAATTTACCGCCCCACCGCTCT
Organism: Pseudomonas sp. NFACC13-1; assembly: GCF_900104425.1. Taxonomy (NCBI): domain Bacteria; kingdom Pseudomonadati; phylum Pseudomonadota; class Gammaproteobacteria; order Pseudomonadales; family Pseudomonadaceae; genus Pseudomonas; species Pseudomonas sp. NFACC13-1. The sequence continues at coordinate 26,431 of NZ_FMXV01000039.1, forward strand.
GGCACGAGCCTTGCGTGCCCGCTCCACAGCAAACCCGAAAGTCCAACAGATCAAACAATAAAAAAGACAGAGAGGACTTATGACTTCTACCACCCAACTCAAACCCACACTCGGCACCCTGCATTTATGGGGCATCGCCGTCGGCCTGGTGATTTCCGGCGAGTACTTCGGCTGGAGCTACGGCTGGGGCACCGCCGGGACCCTGGGCTTTCTCGTCACCGCCCTCATGGTGGCGCTGATGTACACCTGCTTCATCTTCAGTTTCACCGAACTGACTACCGCCATTCCTCACGCCGGCGGGCCTTTTGCCTACAGCCGACGAGCCTTCGGCGAGAAAGGCGGGTTGATCGCCGGGATCGCCACCCTGATCGAGTTCGTCTTTGCGCCCCCGGCCATCGCCATGGCGATTGGCGCCTACCTCAACGTGCAATTCCCCGAGCTGGACCCCAAGCTGGCGGCGGTCGGCGCGTACATCGTGTTCATGACCCTGAACATCCTCGGCGTCAGCATCGCCGCCGCCTTCGAGCTGGTGGTCACCGTGCTGGCGGTCGCCGAATTGCTGGTGTTCATGGGCGTGGTCGCGCCGGGCTTCAGCTTCAGTAATTTCGTGCTCAACGGCTGGGCAGGCGCCAATGAGTTCAGCCTCGCCTCGATCCCGGGCATTTTCGCGGCGATCCCCTTCGCCATCTGGTTCTTCCTCGCCATCGAAGGCGCGGCCATGGCCGCCGAAGAAGCCAAGGACCCGAAACGCACGATTCCCCGCGCCTATGTCAGCGGCATCCTGACCCTGGTGTTCCTGGCCATCGGTGTGATGATCATGGCCGGCGGCGTGGGTGACTGGCGCACCCTGTCGAATATCAACGACCCGCTGCCCCAGGCCATGAAGGCGGTGGTCGGCAACAATTCAACGTGGATGCACATGCTGGTGTGGATCGGCCTGTTCGGCCTGGTGGCGAGTTTCCACGGGATCATCCTCGGCTACTCGCGACAGTTCTTCGCCCTGGCCCGGGCCGGCTACCTGCCCCGTGGCCTGGCGAAATTGTCGCGTTTCCAGACCCCGCACCGGGCGATCCTGGCCGGCGGCGTGATCGGCATCGCGGCGATCTACAGCGATGGCCTGGTCAACCTGCAAGGCATGACGCTGACGGCGGCGATGATCACCATGTCGGTGTTCGGCGCCATCGTGATGTACATCATCAGCATGCTCAGCCTGTTCAGGCTGCGTAAGACCGAACCGAACCTGGAACGCACCTTCCGCGCCCCGGGCTACCCGATCGTGCCGGGCATTGCGCTGTTCCTGGCGGTGGTGTGCCTGGTGGCGATGGCCTGGTTCAACATGGTGATTGGCTTGGTGTTCCTCGGCTTCATGATTGTCGGCTACCTGTATTTCCAACTGACCGCCAAGCAACGCTCCGATGCACCGGCGGACGCTATGCTCACAGGTATCTGAACGCTGCACCGGCGCCGGGCCGAGGGCCTGGCGCCTGCCATTTAAAAGTGCATGCCGCCCCCCTGTGGGAGCGAGCTTGCTCGCGATAGCGGTCTTACATCCGGCACGTGTGTTGAATGACACACCGCTATCGCGAGCAAGCTCGCTCCCACAGGGTTATGGGGTGTGTTTAGGTTATTTAGAGAATCAGGAGGACACCGCCCATGGCCGCATTCGCCCATTCCGTCGGCGCCCAGACCTATCGTTTCGACAGCCTCAAAGAGCTGATGGCCAAGGCCAGCCCGGCACGCTCGGGGGATTTCCTGGCCGAGATCGCGGCGCTCAACGATGGCGAGCGAGTGGCTGCGCAAATGGCGCTGGCCGACCTGCCCCTCAGCCATTTCCTGCAGGAGATGCTGATTCCTTACGAGGCCGACGAAGTCACCCGGTTGATCGTCGACACCCACGACAAACAAGCCTTCGCCACCGTCAGCCACCTCACGGTCGGCGGTTTACGCGACTGGCTGCTCAGCGACGCCGCCGATGAAGACAGCCTGCGGGCACTGGCCCCCGGCCTGACGCCGGAAATGGTCGCTGCCGTGTCGAAAATCATGCGCGTGCAGGATTTGGTGCTGGTGGCGCAGAAAATCCGCGTGGTCACCAAATTCCGCGGCACCCTCGGCCTGCGCGGGCGCTTGTCCACCCGCCTGCAACCCAACCACCCCACCGACGAACCCGCCGGGATCGCCGCGAGCATCCTCGACGGCCTGCTCTTCGGCAACGGCGACGCCATGATCGGCATCAACCCGGCCACCGACAGCACGGCCTCGATCTGCGCCATGCTGGAAATGCTCGACGCCATCATCCAGCGCTACGACATCCCCACCCAGGGCTGCGTGCTGACCCACGTCACCACCTCCATCGAAGCGGCGAACCGTGGCGTGCCCCTGGACCTGGTGTTCCAGTCCATCGCCGGCACCGAAGCGGCCAACGCCAGTTTCGGCATCAGCCTGAGCATCTTGAAGGAAGGCTACGACGCCGGGCTCAGCCTGAATCGCGGCACCCTGGGCAACAACCTGATGTATTTCGAAACCGGCCAGGGCAGCGCGCTGTCGGCCAACGCCCACCACGGCGTCGATCAACAGACCTGCGAGACCCGGGCCTACGCCGTCGCACGGCATTTCAACCCGTTCCTGGTGAACACGGTTGTAGGCTTCATCGGCCCGGAATACCTGTACAACGGCAAACAGATCATCCGCGCCGGCCTCGAAGACCACTTCTGCGGCAAGCTGCTGGGCGTGCCGATGGGTTGCGACATCTGCTACACCAACCACGCCGAAGCCGACCAGGACGACATGGACACCCTGCTGACCCTGCTGGGCGTGGCCGGGATCAACTTCATCATGGGCATCCCCGGCTCCGACGACATCATGCTCAACTACCAGACCACCTCGTTCCACGACGCCCTCTACGCCCGCCAGACCCTGGGCCTGAAGCCGGCGCCGGAATTCGAAACCTGGCTGGCGAACATGGGCATCTTCACCCAGGCCGATGGCCGGGTGCGATTTGGCGACAACCTGCCACCGGCGTTCCGTCACGCCCTCGCGCATCTGGGATGAGAGAACTGCCCATGGATAAAAAACCTGTCGACCCGCAAAACCCTTGGCTGAATCTGCGCAACCTCACCCCGGCACGCATCGCCCTGGGCCGCACCGGCACCAGCCTGCCGACCCAGGCGCAACTGGACTTCCAGTACGCCCACGCCCAGGCCCGCGATGCCGTGCACCTGGCCTTCGATCACCAGGGCATTCGCGCACAGCTGACCGAGCGCGGCCGTGAAAGCCTGTTGCTCCACAGCGCCGCGGCCGACCGACACAGTTATCTACAGCGCCCGGACCTGGGCCGCCGGCTCGACGACGCCTCCGCGCACATCCTGCAGGACTACGCAGCGGCCCATCCCGGCGGCGTGGACCTGGCCATCGTCGTGGCTGACGGCCTGTCGGCACTGGCGGTGCATAGGCATACCTTGCCGTTCCTGGCGCGGCTGGAAGAACAGATCGCCGCTGAAGGCTGGTCGACCTCGCCGGTGATCCTGGTGGAACAGGGCCGCGTCGCCGTGGCCGATGAAGTGGCGCAGCGGCTCGGCGCGAAAATGTCGGTGATCCTCATCGGCGAACGCCCCGGCCTCAGCTCCCCCGACAGCCTGGGGCTGTATTTCACCTACGCGCCCAAGGTCGGCCTGACCGATGCCTATCGCAACTGCATCTCCAATGTCCGCCTCGAAGGCCTGAGCTACGGCATGGCGGCCCATCGCTTGATCTACCTGATGCGCGAGGCCTGCCGCCGGCAGCTTTCAGGAGTCAATCTGAAGGACGAAGCCCAGGTGAACACTCTAGAAGCGGAAAACGGAGCCGATATGAAAGGTAATTTCCTACTGGCGCCGCCCCGAAACTGATCCGTTTATCCGATTGCGTTTTTGATCCGCTTTCAGGCAGCATCAAAAAACACGGCAGCGCGACGTTGTTGTCAGAGTATCTGTCGACCTTTGCAGACGAGACCTACCATGCGGATTATCCAAGCGACGCTGGAACACCTGGACCTGCTGACCCCATTGTTCGTCAAGTACCGGGAATTCTACGGCTCACTGCCCTACCCGGATTCGTCCCGAACCTTCCTCGAAAAGCGCCTGCGCCGCAAGGAATCGGTGATCTACCTGGCCTTGCCCGATGACGACGACCACAAGCTGCTGGGCTTCTGCCAGCTCTACCCGAGCTTCTCGTCGCTGTCCCTCAAGCGTGTGTGGATCCTCAACGACATCTACGTCGCCGAAGACGCCCGCCGCCAACTGGTGGCCGACAACCTGATCCGCACCGCGAAAAAAATGGCCAAGGAAACCAACGCCGTGCGCATGCGCGTCTCCACCAGCAGCAACAACGAAGTGGCGCAGAAAACCTACGAATCGATCGGCTTCAAGGAAGACACCGAGTTCAAGAACTACGTGTTGCCGATCAGCGAAGGCATCTGACCCCTATGGCTGAGTCCCCCTGCCACAACACCAAACCCTCTGTGGCGAGGGGATTTATCCCCGCTGGGCTGCGCAGCAGCCCCAAAACCTGAGCACGCGGTGCATCAGACTGACCGAGTCGCCTGCCTCAGGACCGCTCCGCGCCCCAACGGGGATAAATCCCCTCACCACAAAAACCAACCCACACCCATCCCCTGACTCACCACCAAACTCTCTGTGGCGAGGGGATTCATCCCCGCTGGGCTGCGAAGCAGCCCCAAACCCTAAGCACGCGGTGCATCAGACTGACCGCGTCGCCTGCTTTAGGGCCGCTCCGCGCCCCAGCGGGAGCAAGCTCCCTCGCCACAAGAGCCTTCAACCAGCCACAAAACCATCCTGATCCCTCACCACAGAACATCTGCACACCAACATCCCTGCCCTCCAGCCCCAACACCACCGAAATCCCTGGCTACAAACTCACCCCGCTCCCTACCCTCCACCCCGTATAATGCCGCTCTTCCCGGCTTGTAAGAAAAAGCTACACACTCTGTAGCCATACTCCAAGCCCGACCCAAAGCCTGCCGAGCCAGGCCACCACCACAGGTGTCATGCATGGATTTCAATCCCCTCGACCTCATCCTGCACCTCGATGTGTACCTCGACCTGCTGGTGACCAACTACGGCACCTGGGTCTACGCCATCCTGTTCCTGGTGATCTTCTGTGAAACCGGCCTGGTGGTCATGCCGTTCCTGCCGGGTGATTCCTTGCTGTTCATCGCCGGCGCCGTAGCGGCCGGTGGCGCCATGGACCCCGTGCTGCTGGCCGGTCTGCTGATGCTCGCGGCCATCCTCGGCGACAGCACCAACTACCTCATCGGCCGCACCGCTGGCGAAAAACTGTTCAGCAACCCCAATTCGAAAATCTTCCGCCGCGACTACCTGCAGCAAACCCACGACTTCTACGACAAACACGGCGGCAAAACCGTGACCCTGGCGCGCTTCCTGCCGATCATCCGCACCTTCGCCCCCTTCGTCGCCGGCGTCGGCAAAATGAACTACCTGCGCTTCTTCGGCTTCAGCGTCCTCGGCACCGTCCTCTGGGTCGGCGGCCTGGTGACCCTCGGTTACTTCTTCGGCAACGTGCCCTTCATCAAGCAAAACCTGTCGCTGCTGGTGGTGGGCATCATCCTGGTGTCGCTGCTGCCGATGATCATCAGCCTGGTGCGCAGCAAAATGAACCAGCGCGCTTCGAAAACCCAACCACGCTGATCGCCATGTGGTCCCTGAGCAACTGGCGCCGCCGACGCACCCTCGCCAAACACCCCGTCCCCGACGAAACCTGGCAACGGGTGCGTCATCAACTGAGCTTCCTCGACGGCATCAGCGCCGCCGAGGACCAATGGCTGCGGGAAGCCTGCGTACTGTTCCTGCACGACAAACACCTCACCGCCCTGCCCGGCGTCGAACTGCACCAGGAACAACGCCTGCTGCTCGCCGCCCAGGCCCAATTGCCGTTGATGCACCTCGGCGAGCTGAACTGGTACCAGGGCTTCCACGAAATCGTCCTCTACCCCGACGACTTCCTCAGCCCCCAGCGTTACCGCGACGCCAGCGGCATCGAGCACGAATGGGACGGCGAACACAGCGGCGAAGCCTGGCCCCAAGGCCCGATCATCCTGGCCTGGGACGGCGTGATGGCCAGCGGCGGCTGGGACGGCTACAACCTGGTGATCCACGAACTGGCGCACAAACTCGACATGCTCAACGGCGACGCCAACGGCCTGCCACCCCTGCATGCCGACATGCGCGTCAGCGACTGGGCCGAAGCCATGCAACAAGCCTTCGACGACCTCGACCGCCAACTGGACCAGAACCCCGACGCCGAAACCCTCATCGACCCCTACGCCGCGGAAAACCCGGCGGAGTTCTTCGCCGTCACCAGCGAATACTTCTTCAGCGCCCCGGACCTGCTGCACCAGGCCTATCCACGGGTCTATGAGCAACTCAAGGCGTTCTACCGCCAGGATCCTTTGGCCCGGCTGCGGCAACTTCAAGCCGAAGATCCGGTCTATCAGGCGTCATACTAAGGTCTCTAAGACCCTGGTAACGTGGCAACAGCGGCCGAATATGCCTATAATCGCCGCCACTTTTTGGTCAATCCGACCAAGTCATTTGGTCAACTAACGGGGGCACCGCCCAATGAGCTACAGCAAGATTCCGGCTGGCAAAGACCTGCCGAACGACATCTACGTCGCGATCGAAATCCCGGCCAACCACGCCCCGATCAAATACGAAATCGACAAAGACAGCGACTGCCTGTTCGTTGACCGTTTCATGGCCACCCCCATGTTCTACCCGGCCAACTACGGTTACATCCCCAACACCCTGGCCGACGACGGCGACCCCCTCGACGTGCTGGTCGTGACCCCATACCCAGTGGCCCCAGGCTCGGTCATCCGCGCCCGTCCAGTCGGCATCCTGAACATGACCGACGACGGCGGCGGCGATGCCAAAGTCATCGCAGTGCCACACGACAAACTGTCGCAACTGTACGTCGACGTGAAGGAATACACCGACCTGCCGCCACTGCTGATCCAGCAGATCGAACACTTCTTCGAGAACTACAAAGACCTCGAAAAAGGCAAGTGGGTCAAGATCGAAGGCTGGGCCGGCGCAGACGCCGCCCGCGAAGCGATCACCAAGTCGGTTGCCGCCTACAAAGGCTGAAACAAACTTGAAAAGAACCCCGGTTTGCCCCGGGGTTTTTTTATGCCTTAATGGTCCCTAATACGAAGCCGTATTAACTTCGTTTAAGCACGTTTAGCCCGCGCCTTTCAAATCCCAAAAACGGAAAGATCGTCTTATATATTTGCACGACATGTTTATTGCCGAAAACACAGTCGCCCCTAAACTTTCCGTTTATGAAAAAACTTTCCAGTGGCGACCGCTTCCGCGCCCTTCTAAAAGAAGCGAACATCCGATCCGCCGACTTCGCGAAGTTATACGGCGTGAAATCCCAACACGTGAACAACTGGTTCAACCGTGGCATCCCACCAGGGCGCATCCACTCCATCGCCAGCCTGCTGACCGTCAGCCCGGAATGGCTCGCCCACGGCGAAGGCCCGCAAACCCCATTGGGCCTCGGCCCCGGCACCACCTATGAGGCGGCCGAAAACGATGGCGTCTACAGCGTGCTGGAGCCCACGGACATCGAACTGCCTTTTTATAAGGAAGTCCCCATCGCCCCCGGCGAAACCAAAACCCACATCGTCGAAATCCCCGACCAATCCATCCGCCTGCCCCGCAGCCACCTCGAAACCCTGGAAATAAACCCCAGCGACGCCATCTGCCTCACCATGGTCGGCGACAGCATGGCCGAACGCATCGAAGACGGCTCCACCCTCGCCATCGACCGCGGCCTGACCCAAATCGTCGACGGCCAAATCTACGCCCTCGAACACGACGGCATGCTGCGCATCAAATACCTGCACCGCATCCCCGGCAACCGACTGCGCCTGCGCAGCCACAACAGCGCGGCCTACCCGGACGAAGTCTTCAGCGCCGAACAGATCGAGGCGCAGAACATACGGGTGATCGGCTGGGTGTTCTGGTGGTCCACCCTCAACAAACAGAGACCGCCGGTGTGCGACTAACCCACCCAAGACCAGAAACCGTGGCAGGAACTGCAGTAGGAGCTGTGGCAGGAGCTTTTGTGGCGAGGGGATTTATCCCCGCTGGGCTGCGCAGCAGCCCCCTGCTCTTTATCTGAATCACCCCTAACCCAATGATTCCACACCACTTACCACTGGGATTCTGCCAAAAACCCGCGTATCCTCCGCCCCACATTTGCGAGCCCACGCCTCGCACCGACAAGGCAGATCACTTTCTGACCAAGTCCCACAGCCGGCCGCAAGAGCCGGATGTACGTTTTGAAGGCTGGTGAGGTTTGTCAAAAACGAACTGAGTTAGTCAACGAGAAGCCGGCCATAAGCCGGCTTTTTTATGCGTAAAGCCAAACGATTTTGGGGTTCCGATACCCACGGCGCTATCGCGTTACCTCGATGACCGGGAAGTCCCCATGGACAACAATTGGTGTGAGAACCAGAACCGGCCCTGGCGCTGGTGCGCAAGAACTGGCTCTTCGCGGGACCGCTACGCAGTGGGAAACGGGCGGCTGCGATTATGAGTTTGATCCAGTCGGCGAGGTTGAATAGGCATGATACTTATGCATACCTGAAGGATATTCTTACGCGCCTGCCAACGCAGTGGGCGAGTGAATTTGCGAAGTTGCTGCCGCATAAATGACAGCCGGTTTAGTCGCGCAAGATGGGATGTTCGGATACACACTACAAAGAGAATAGGCCGAGAGGCTACCTGTTGCCGTAGCGCCTGCTGCCTTTTTAACTGGGGACCAACAGGAGTCGCGCCTCTGTTAGTCCCCAGTTTTAAATACTTGCCTACATGCCCAAAATTTTTTATTTCCAATAGGTGTCAAGCAATATCCAAAGGCGGCAGGCTTTCCACTATCTTCTGAGTTTCAAGGCTCACGGTGACCACCCGCTTGAACAGCTCCAACGGATACTTGGGGTCGCCCATGGTTTCGGTGGCCCAGTCGTTGGCGTCGTTGACGATGCCGCTGGCCTTGTCGGTGCGCACGGCCTGGCGTTCCATCACCCAGTCCAGTGCGGCTTTGCCATTGACCACGTAGTCCCAGGCCGCTTCAGGGATGCCCTTGAGGGTGATGCGGTGGTTGTAGATGACGGTGGTTTTATCGCCCTTCCTGGCGAACTTCATCTTCTCTACGCGGTAGTCAGCCTCGCTGAGCGTGCTCTTGGCCTCGATGATGAGCGGATACGCCTCGACGGTTTCGTAGTTCAGGTGAAGGTCGGCCAGGGCGCGGCCAGCAAGGCTGAACGTCCAGAAGTCTTCGGCTTTCTTCACAGTCGGAATGCGCGGCAGCTCCTTGCTCAGGTTATCCGCATAGCGCTCGCGGTAATCAGGCGAATGAAGGATGCCGTAGACGTAGTAGAACAAATCTTCCTTGCTGATCTGCTCACCGGGATATGCCGTTAGGAAGTGACCCAAACCTCCATCGGTAATGGCGTCGCGGCGGCGCAATCCACCTTCAACCGGCTCGGAAAAAAGGTCGTCATCTGAGACTTGGTCGGCTTCGTCGTAGAGGTAGAGGGGGAAGCATTGAGTGCCTCCATCTGTTTGGAACTCAACGGGTCGATCAATTACCAGCGCAAGTTGACTTTCAACCACCGGACGCTGTTTGATAAGAATTGCGATATTTCGTGCCTCTGGTGTGGGAAATAGCCTCGGCAGTTGATAGACGTACTCATTGAAGTTTCTATTGAAGTAAAGCCACTGCTTTGTGAACGGGCGATACAGGCTTGGCACAACACACTCGGCGTCAAAGGCAAATGTGCGGCCCTTGGCAAGGTTCTGCTTCAATGCTCGTGTCCAACTGATGCGCTGCGGATTGGTGTCGATAACAGTCTCCAACAAAGCCTCGCGCTCTTTCTTGTCTAGTTCTGGATGTAATGCATTAAAACGCTCAACTTCTGCGTTGTAGAAGGCAATCATGCTACTCATGTTCGCCTTTAACTTATTATGGCTTGCGTTGTAGGCCCATGCATCACGAGCGGTCGTGACCCCCTGTGAGAAGTTTTCAAATAACTTGGGCGAATCACCCTTTTTGTCACCCATCACGATGAATTGGCCGAACCCATCATCGCGTTGCTTGAGCCAATCACCGTGCTCATCCGGGATGATCCGCTGCCATTGCTCAATGCCAGCCACGCTGGTGAAGCCCGCGATCTTCTCTAGCTTCTCTTCACGACTGAGGTAGTCGCCAATGTCGTGGAAGTAAATCTGGCCGTGGGCCTGTGCGTCGGGATTCTTGACCAACAACGAAATGGCAATAGGCGCGCGGCTGCCGCTCCCGAAAATCTTGCCGCCTTCTTTACGCGAAGTCTCGCCACTTGTGCGCTGGTTGCCGCGTAGATGGAACACATAGAGGCTAGAAAACTCATCTGCCAGGCACTTTCTTAAGCCATCGGCGGTATTGGCTTCCACAAAGCCGGCGTTGGTGACAAATCCGATGATCCCAGCATCGCCAATACGGTCGCTGGCCCAGCGGATGGCGCGGATATAGCTGTCGTATAGATTACGAAGATTGGTTGATTCAGACCGCACGGCATAGGTCGCCTCAATTTTGGCATCTAACGCTGGATATGGCACATTTGCATTGTTGGCGTTGGCATCGCCCTGGCCTACCGAATATGGCGGATTACCCACAATGACCCGTATATCTAATGCCTTCTGTCGTTTGCGTCGGGCGCTGTTGTCTTCCAAAAGCGCGTCTACCAGATCGTCCTTTTCATACATCTGGAACGTATCAGTCAGGCAGATGCCCTCGAAAGGTGTGTATTCGTCAATCACTTCGCCGTGATATGCCGCTTCGATGTTGATCGCTGCAATGTAGTAGGCCAGCAGCACTAGCTCGTTAGCATGGATCTCGTGTCTGTATTTGTGTGGCAGCTCCTCCGGCTTGATCAGACCTGACTGGATCAGGCGAGTGATAAAGGTGCCGGTGCCTGTGAACGGATCAATGATATGGACTCCTTTGCTGCCTAATGTCTGTCTGAACTCCTTTTGTAGCAGATGGTTGACGCTGTGGAGGATAAAGTCCACCACCTCGACCGGGGTGTAAACGATGCCCAGACGCTCGGTCATCTTGGGGAAAGCGTTGCGGAAGAACTTGTCGTACAGCTCAACGATGATCTTCTGCTTGCCTTGGGCATTGTCGATGCCGGCAGCGCGTTGACGAACGCTGGCGTAGAACTTTTCCAGTGTGTCGGCTTCCTTGGCCAGGTGATGCTCATGGAGCGCGTCCAGCACGCCTTGCATGGCTTTGGACATGGGGTTGTGGCTGGCGAAGCTGTACTCCTCGAACAGCGCATCGAACACCGGCTTGGTTACCAGATGCTGGGCAAGCATTTCGACGATCTCGCCATCGCTGATGCTGTCGTTGAGATCATCGCGCAGCTCAGCGGCGAAGGCCTCGAAAGTCGATCTCTCCTGGATATATTCGGGGTTCTCCAAAATGCCCTGAATACGATCGATATGGGTGCGGGCGATCTTGGCGATATCGTTGGCCCAGTCTTCCCAGTGGTGGCGGTTGCCGCACTTGGAGACGATCTTGGCGTAGATCGCCTTCTCGATTTCCCCCACCTCGTAGGCCAGCTCGGCCTGCTGGGTCATCTGACCTTCGACATCGTACTTAGCGCGTTTCTCACCAATGCCGTACTGACCTTTGCCTACCTGGCCGTTGCTGGTGCCGCTAGCTTTCCTGGCCTTTTTCTCGGCCTTGTCGGTGATGGCGATGACTTCCATCTTGCGCGGGTCAGAGCCGATCAGGTCGAGCTTGTTGACCATGGCGTCGAAGCTGTCGTCGTGCGAGCGCAGTGCCTGAAGCACCTGCCAGACCACTTTGTAGGTCTGGTTGTCATTGAGCGCTTCGTGTGGCTCCATACCGGCCGGAATGACCACGGGCAGCACCACATAGCCACGCTTCTTACCCGGTGCGTTGCGCATTACCCGGCCAACGGATTGCACCACGTCCACCTGGGAATTACGCGGGGTGAGGAAGAGAACGGCGTCCAGCGCTGGTACGTCCACACCTTCAGATAGGCAGCGTACGTTGCTCAGGATGCGGCAGGTATTGGCTGGCGGTTCTTCTTTGAGCCAGTTGAGCTTGGCTTCTTTGGCACTAGCATTCATGCCGCCATCGACGTGTGCGGCTTCGCAGATGATGCGTGAGTCCTCATCGATATTTTCGGAGTCTTGATAAGCTTCCACCACCGACTGGAACATGCTGGCGATGTTGATCGAGCTAACCTTGTGCTTGGTGCCCTTGTAGTTGGGCGAGATGACCTGGCAGAAAGCTACAGCGCGTCTCATGGGCTGATCATCACCCACCAAGTTTTCGGCCAATCCCTGCTTGGCCAGTGCCTTCCAGCAACCGACTATCTTGGCGGCGTCGTCTACCTTGAGCTGGTTGTTCTCGTCCTTCAGCATTTCCTGAAGGCGGCGGCTGATGGTGCTCTCCTCGACGGTGAGTACCAGCACCTTGTAATCGGTGAGCAGGCCCCGCTGAACGGCCTCGGAGAAGTTGATGACGAACAGCTCTTTGCCGTAGAGCGCTTCGTCATCCATCGAGCACAGGGTGACTTCACCGGACTCGGCCTTGAGCTTGGCGTTGTCACCGTAGATGCGCGGCGTGGCGGTCATGTACAGACGTTTGGTGGCGCGGATGTAGTCGGCATCGTGAACGCGCACAAAGTTGCTTTCGTCATCGTCGCCAAAGGTGGCGCCCGTGGTGCGGTGCGCTTCGTCGCAGATCACCAGATCGAAAGGGGCCAGGCCATGATCAGCCTGGGCACGGCTGATTACGTCGATGGAGTGATAGGTGGAGAACACCACGCTCATGTGCTCGGCATCATGGCGCTTGAGCATTTCCGCTGCGAGGCGATCTGCCTTAGTGGTGGCCGGGTAGCGTAGCTCGTGGGTGAACACCTGAACCGCGTCATCCTCTGCTTTGCGCTTCTTGCCAACGTCGCTGTCGGAGCAGACGGCAAAGCTGTGGAGCGGGGTTGCGCTTTCCTGCGTCCATTCGGTGAGAGTCTGCGACAGTAGCGACAGGCTGGGCACCAGGAACAGTACGCGCTTGCCCTTGCCGGCCTGCTGCTCGGCAATTTTCAGGCTGGTGAAGGTCTTGCCGGTGCCGCAGGCCATGATCAGCTTGCCGCGTTCGGCGTCCTTTAGGCCAGCGGCAACGGCATTCAGCGCGGTTTGCTGGTGCTCGCGCAGCTGCTTCTTAGCCTTGAGCGCGACGGCTTGATGGGGCTGGTATTTGGCCCAGTCTATCTGGCTGTCTTCCAGGGCTTGCAGGTCGATTTTACTGACCGGAGGCTGCTGGCCCTGCAACGCGTCCTCGGCGTGCTCGCTCCAGTTGTTGGTGGTGGCGACGATGACGCGGTGCGAGAACGGCGCTTTGCCCGAGGCGGTAAAGAAACTGTCTATGTCCTTCTTCTGGACTTTGTAATCCTCGGCGTACAGCTTGCACTGGATGGCGTGGTACTCGCCGGTGCCCTGAGTGCGAGCTACCAAGTCGATACCCGCGTCCTTGCCGCTGAGGCCCTGTTCCTTGGCCCAGTTGGCGTACGTCCAAACCTTATCGTACAGATCGCGGTAGGTGGCTTCGTTGCGCAGGTAGGCGCAGATCAGCTCTTCGAAGTAGGTGCCTTTTTCGCGTTCTGTAACGGAGGCGGAGCGGTAGGTGTGGAGCAACGCAGAGAGGGCGGACATCGGCAAAAATTCCTTTTGTACTACGTCAGGCGCATCGCGAGCGCCAAATCGGCCCAGTCTAGCAATTCAGCTGACGCTTGAGCGATCAGACAGTGCTCGCATGGCCCGATGTCGTAGTGAATTCGGATGAGCTGCCGGGTTGGCTTCATCACTGAGCCCTAGGCTTAACCAATATGAGATCGCTTTCATCTACACCATTACGAAGGTACAGCTCTGGCGTGGATTCTTCTGAAATGCCTTCTAGCATCAACGCAGTCTTGGCTTGCTTGAAAGCAGCCGGAATTGAACAACCGAATCCAATAGCCGAATAAAATTGCGCTGAAAATACGCGGGCCGCTTCGTCACCAATTGACTGATTCATGCCAATTGCCGCATCCACATATTGCGTACATGCGGCCGCCTGGTTAAATGAGTGGCACGTATTAAAGAAGACCAACCGAACTGAGTCGTAAAGTTCGAAGGTCGCTACAATGCTCGCCATCGGGACAAATGCGGCGCCACCATTTCGGTCCAACAGAACAAGCTCATCCTGATCGCTACCGTGTCCACTAAAATGCACGATCGTGGGTTTTAGCTCGTTCATGTACTGCAAAATATCTCCTGGTCGCAGCGCCCACCTCGACTCCAGCTTAACCGCGTCGCGATGATCCGAGAGTCGAATTTTCTGATGAATCTCTCGGACTTCCTCGTCCAACAATAGCCTGCGATCAGAGGATGTCGCTGGATCAGTCGCAAAGAACGCAACCTTAATTTCTTCGGGCAGCGCAGCTAACTTGTCAATCCGGACAGCAGCTTCCCGGTGCAGAGAATCATGCGTTTTCAGGCTGGACTCTACCTCACGGAATTGCCGTTTTTGTGCCTCCTGCATTTTTTGCTGCTCTGCATTTCTTTTCTTCAGCAACTTCGCTTCTTCGCTTTCCACACGCGACTCAGCTGTCGCCAGCTTTTTCTGCTCTGCGGCAATCTTCTTCTCCAGCTTGGCAACTTCAACCAGATGCTTCGCCTGCAAATCAGCATATCGGTTGGCCTCTTTTAGCTTGGAGGTGGCTGTAGATAACTGCTTCGTTTTACTGGCGGCAGATCCGGCGGTAAGAGATTTCTTTCCTGCATCAGCCGCCTTCTGCGACTCCCTGGCTTTCAGGCTTGATAGCTTTGCTAGGACTTCACGAATGCTGGCGACTTGGCGGCGATACATATCAACACTCATAGATGCTCCTTACAGTTTTCAAAAGCGGCAAAGTAACCAAACGAGCCGAGTAGATGGCGGAAAATCATTGGGGGCAACTGCGCAACGAGCCCTCTGCGTCGTGCGTTTGAGGCGACGAGTACGCACCCTAGTCACGGCCCCAGTTCCGGCCGCTCAGACAGCTCATTTGCTGGCAAGTGAGGCGCCGCCCAGTAGCTGGCTGTGTTCTGCGGCGATCAGGCATTTCCAGCGGCCGTCGCGTTGTCCTTCGGCGAGTTCCTGCTGCCAGCTGGCGAGGGATTGTTCTGCGTATTCGTAGTTGAATTCCCTATATAGCCATTCGGCCATAAGGTCGCAGTGGTCCATTTGGTTCTCGAGCCAATCCATTTGCGGCATTTGAAACGCTCCTTGTGGCTTTTTCCTGTGACACGAAGAAAGCCCTGCTTCTGCAAGGCTTTCTTCGTGCCGGGATAACAACTCCTCCCCTACCTTACCTCAACAATATCCAACGCTCGATTTGCCAACAGCTCACTCAGTTCAATCACCTGCTGAATCCCCAACGCCACATGCCGTCGCGAGCCATCAAGATCTGATGCCAGGTCTTCGAGCATCGCGTTCGCCGAAGCGAGGTTTTCACTGAGGGTGATAAGCAAGCATTCGGAATCCACATCAGAAGCGATGCGGTAGATGGTGTTGGGGTTGTCGAACGTTTCTTTCATCGGCTTGGGATTCAGGTAGAAATCCAATGCTCGAGTCGCCGCGTCATCAAGCTTTTTGTTACGGGCGGATTGAACACGGGAAACGGTTTCGTCTGTTGTCGGGGGGTTCGGTGTAATTTTGACCATGGTAGAGCTCCTAGAGTCTGTTGGAGCTGCCACCGTTCGCTGCGAAACGAATTTGGGGTGGCAGCTGTACGCGGGTTCGCAGACCGGGACTCTAGGGACCGGCAGACCCGAAGGTCTCCCACGCACAGCCACCTCTGACGAAAGCACAGACATGGGCGATCTGCTTTCGAAGGTGACGTTGTGCGCCTATAGAGTCCGGGCTGCGAAACCCGATCACTGATGGGCAGTGACAGGATTCAAGTTACCGAGACGGTCAAAAGCGCACAAGCCGGCGGATTCTGGCGTAGTTGTAGGCAATGGCGCAAGGCGGTGTCGGCAAGCAGGAGGGTTTTGTCGGAGTCCTACAACGGCGATTAAACACGTCATAGAAATCCAGAGCACAGTTTGCCAGCGATGCTGCCCCGGACTACACAATGGCTTACGCTTTAACAGCACCGCGACTCATCGGCTATGGGTTGCCGGAGCGGCCGTAACTTATACTCCCTCCTCGATTGCACAGCTCACAAGGAAGTGTCCATGTCCGTTCCAACCTACGATCAGTTTATCGAACCCATCCTGCGTTTTCTCGCCACCAAACCCGACGGTGCTACCACTCGGGATGCCCATGAAGCGGCAGCCAAAATGCTACAACTGACCGTAGAACAACGTGAAGAAATAATCGCCAGTGGGCAGGCCACCTATAAAAACAGGGCTGGCTGGGCACATGATCGGCTGAAACGTGCCGGCCTTTCCAGTAGCGCCAAACGAGGGTATTGGAAACTGACTGACACTGGCGTGGCTTACGCCAAGGAACATCCAGCCCCGTTATCATCCGATGAGGTGGAGCATTTAGCCATCGGCTATATGAATGTGAAATTGAAGGTTGCCCCCGACGCGGCCCCACTTGATGACGAGACGGCTGTTGAACCTGACGTAACCTCCGCCACCGCTAGCCCGGACGACCGGCTCGAGCAAGCTCTTCAGGAGCTGCGCAACGCAACTGCTGCCGACCTGCTGGATAACTTATTACAGGTGAGTCCCTACCGCTTCGAAGTAATCGTACTTGATGTGCTTCATCGCCTAGGATACGGCGCCAGCCGCAACGACCTGCAGCGGGTTGGCGGTTCTGGCGATGCCGGCATCGACGGCATTATCTCGCTCGACAAATTGGGACTCGAGAAGGTTTACGTGCAAGCCAAGCGATGGCAGAACACAGTGAGCCGCCCAGAACTACAGGCTTTCTACGGTGCACTCGCCGGACAAAAAGCCAAACGCGGTGTTTTCATCACCACTTCAGGCTTTACTGCTCACGCAATTGACTTCGCTAAATCGGTGGAGGGCATCGTATTGGTGGACGGCATGCGACTGGTGCACCTGATGATGGACCACGAAGTGGGCGTTACCTCACGACTCTTGCGGTTGCCGACGCTGGATCGCGATTATTTTGATGAGGAATGAGCCGCAGTTTTCCTGATAAGGAGACCATAACCGCATAAGTATTGTGGTTTTGCGTGATGGCATATTAGAATCAATCTGCATGCCCTGCTAAGCCCCTCGGGTTGAGGGGTGGGGAACAGCTAGGACAGCGCCCATGTAGATATGCGTAGGTCAAGGAGACCGCAATGTCAGACGCCAGAAGCATTAAAGATCAGTACTTTGTTTACCACCTGACTTCCATTGAAAACCTGGATGGGATCTTCGCAGCAGGCCTGAAGCCTCGGGCCAGTCTCGCCAATTTCACTGACGTAGCAGACAGTGAGATTCTCAAGAAGCGCAAGGCCCTCAACCTTGACCGCTATGTTCCCTTTCATTGGTTTGCCGGCAATCCCTTTGATGGCCGCGTGCAACTTGATCATCCGCATTCAAGATTCGTGCTGATATCTGTTTTTAGGACATTTGCCAAGGACAGGGGCTGGAAGATCATCCCACAGCATCCACTGGCGGACGAGGCAATTCAGCTCCTCGACTACAACGCAGGTTTCCAAGCCATCAATTGGGAGCTCATGAACACCCGGGAATATCAAAACCACGAGTGCAAAAACGTCTGTATGGCTGAATGCTTGTCCCCGCACGTGGTTGCCCCCGCAAACTTTTCCAGGATCTACGTTCCAAACGATGAGGTCAGACAGCTTTGTGAGGCTAAAATGCGCCCAGTCAATTTAGCGACTCCCATCACTGTGAATCCCGGAATGTTTCTATAAATGATCTACAGCAGACTGAATCCAGAGAAGGCTCTGATCTGGCGTATCGTCCATCGCGATAACCTGCCCTGGATTCTGGAGAATGGTCTGCACTGTGCAAATTCAACTATTCGATCGTCACAGTACGTAAACATCGGCAACGCTGAGTTGATCGACAAGCGCCGTACCCGGCATGTACCCATAGCTCCGGGAGGGGTACTGTCCGACTACGTGCCCTTCTATTTCACCCCCTTCTCTGTGATGATGAAGAACATCCATTCCGGTTGGAGTGTTCAGCGGCGGAGCAACGACGAGATCGTGATTTTGGTCTCCAGCCTGTACCGCGTTGAGCAGATGGGCCTGCCGTTCGTTTACACGAGCGCTCATGCCTACCCCGATTGGACAGACTATTACAGCGATCTGGCGAATCTCGACCAGATCGATTGGTCTATCATTCAACGACGCGATTTCAAGCGCGAACCTGACGACCCTCGGAAGATGGAGCGGTATCAGGCCGAAGCGCTGATCCACAATCACCTACCGATTACAGGACTCCTTGGCATCATGTGCTACACCGATGCAATGAAAAAACGTATAGAACGGGACGTGGCCGCTAGAGGTCTGACGTTGCCTGTTCATGCGCGTCCGGGATGGTATTTCCAATGATCCGATTCACCCAAGGCAACCTTCTGGAAGCCAAAACCGAAGCCCTGGTCAACACTGTGAACACCGTGGGCGTGATGGGTAAAGGTATCGCGCTCATGTTCAAGGAGCGCTTCGCGGAGAATTACCGGCTGTACTCGGCTGCCTGCAAGGCTGGCGAAGTGGAGACAGGTAAGGTTCACGTGACGGCGGTCAACGAGCTGGAAGGTCCTCGTTGGATCGTGAACTTCCCCACCAAACGGCACTGGCGTTCACCGTCGCAGATGGCCTGGATAACCGAAGGCTTACACGATCTGCGTCGTTTCCTGATTGAAAACGATGTGAAGTCCGTCGCGGTTCCACCGCTGGGCGCTGGCAACGGTGGTTTGAAGTGGCCCGAGGTTCGCGAGCAGATTGTTGAAGTCTTAAGTGATCTAGATGTTGATGTGCTGGTGTTCGAGCCGTCCAACCAGTATTTGAACGTTGCTAAGCGTAACGGTGTGGAGAAGCTCACGCCTGCGCGTGCGCTGATTGCCGAACTGGTTCGTCGCTACTGGGTTCTGGGTATGGAATGCAGCCTGCTTGAGATTCAGAAGTTGGCCTGGTTCCTTGAGCGCGCCATCGAAAAGCTGCCAGACACCGAAAACCCTCTGAATCTTCAGTTTGTTGCTCACAAGTACGGGCCGTATGCCAACCGGCTGGAGCATCTGCTCAGTAACCTGGATGGCAGCTATCTGCACTGTGACAAGCGCATCAGTGATGCGGGTATCAGCGATGTGATCTGGTTTGACGAAGGGCGAAAAGCGTTCCTACAGACTTATCTCCAAACAGAAGCCAAGGAATACGCCCAGGCCTTGGAGCGCACTGCCGAGTTGATCGATGGTTTTGAGTCGCCTTTCGGCATGGAATTGTTGGCTACGGTTGATTGGCTGCTGAGCCAGGATGGGATTTCCCCGACTGTTCCTGCCGTGCGCGAGGCGTTGAAGCATTGGGATGGCGGAGCGGGTGCTGCGGCTCGTAAAAGCAAGCTGTTCGATGATCAGGCGCTTGATATCGCGCTGAAGCGGCTGACTTCCAGTAGTTTCAGGCCAGAGATGGCAACCTGTTAGGGGTAACACCTATCTCAGCCGGGTAATTGTGCAAGTACCTCTTGCACAATTAGAGCTCATCGCTTCGGGGACTCTCGGATACAAAAAAGGCCTTGCCGAGCAAGACCTTTTTTCATACCTAGGGTAAGCGCGGCCCCTTGTTACCTCACCTCAACAATATCCAAAGCCCGATTCGCCAACAGTTCACTCACCTCGATCACCTGCAAAATCCCCAACGCGAAATGCCGTCGTGATCCCTCAAGACCAAATGCCAAATCATTGATCATGGCATTGGCCGAAGCCAGGTTTTCACTGAGATTGGCAAGCAAACATTCCGAATCAACGTCAGGTGCGATACGGAAGATAGTGTTGGACTTGTCAGACGCGTCCTTCTCAGGCGTAGGCTTCAGGTAGTAATCCAACGCCCGGTTGGCAGCGTCATCAAGCTTATTGTTACGAGCAGACTGAGCGCGAGACACATGCTCATCTGCAGACGGAGGGTTCGGTGTAATTTTTGCCATCGACTTAGGTTCCTGTAAGTGAGGCTGCAACCACCTCGCGACTAAACGAGAGGGCGGCAGCTGTGCGCAGGTTAGTCGACCGGTGAACCTAAGAATCCCGGCGCGCCCGGGGGCGCCCTGCGCACAGCCACCATCAATACAGGAACAGCAAAGCCTGTCCGACGGGGACTTGGTACGCCTTAGGTTGAGACGGGCGACTAAACCCGATCACTGATGAGCAGTGACAGGACCCAAACTACCGACGTGACCCAAGACGCACAAGCCGGCGGATTCTGGCGTAGTTGTAGGCAATGGCGCAAGGCGATGTCGGTCGGGGCTAGTCTCGTGGAGTCACGATAAACAGCTGGCTGGATGTTGCGGATGCACCGCTATCGCGAGCAAGCTCGCTCCCACAGAGGCGCTTATGTACATACGTCGCTGGGAAATGCATTCGCGACTGGCTGCATCCTTGCAGCCAGTCGCGAAGAAGGTTACGACTCGTTGTTCAACGGGGCTTGCGACCAACATCGCAATAAATCAGGCGGGATATCTCGATCATATCCACAACGGTGTTGTCATCGACCTCAGACCCGCTGCCTGCCCCCCCTGTGTTGCTATTACTTGAGTGTGACGTCGAGCATCGGTGGAATGTACCCATAGTCGTACTCGGCCACCACGAACGTCTGCTGCCCTTTTATTTTCATGCCCACCGTGGGTGCCTCGGTGCCACCCACACGAATCTGCGTGCCGGTTGCGTCGGTCGGTACGCTGTCGATAAAGGAGGTCACCAGGCCGTTTGGCATCACGTAGTGCGAGTAGGTCTGGAATGGCTGGGAGGACGGGTTGCCCAGTACAAGGCCGGAACCGTTGAGCGGCACGTAGGGGCCGAACAGCGAGTCCGCGACGAAGCCGTACACGCCGTCCGGCCCGGTCACACCGTCGGCGTAGGTGAAGGTGTGACTGATCGTGAACAGGTAGTACTTGCCATCCTGGAACACGAAGTGCGGGCGTTCGGTCTGGTCGTTGACGCCCACGGCGGTCAGCAGTGGCGGCAACATTTCCCAGTCGTCACCGTCGGCGTCGCGGGCCACGGCGATGCCAACGCAGGCGGTCTGGAAGCGCGAGTTGCCGACATCTTCATAACCCGGCGGCACATCGCCGATTTCGGCCTCGCCCACTTTGTGCGAGCCGCGCTCGCCGGCCACGTTGCCCTCGAACAGCATGTACAGCTTGCCATCGTTCGGGTCGCGGAAAGGCCATGGGTCGCGGAAACCCCAGAAAGCGTTTTGGGCTTCGGTCTGGTACATCTTGCCGTCGGCCTCGAACAGTGGCTTGACCTTCTCGAAGCCGACCATGCTGACACCATGTTCAGTGGTCACGACCCGACCGCGCACTTTGACGATGGTGGCGCCTGGGGTGACGGCGGTGTAGTACAGGTCCACTTCACCTCGGTCGTTCAACAGGATCGGCGTGCCGGCCCATTCGCGAGCGGTCGGCGAAACGCCTTCGGCCATCACACGGCCACCGAGCTCCCAGTTCTTGCCGGTACGAGAAAACCAGTAGTACATCTTTGCCCGACCGTGACGATCGTTCCAATCACGGAGGATGTCGTAGTTACCGTCCTCGTCGAGGTACTGCGGGTCGTTTGGATGACGATCGGCCGTCAGGGTGAAGATCACCGACCAGCCATCGACGGACGTCACGTTACCGTCCAGGTCGCGCAGGGGCATGGTGTCCCAGATGAACACGTCGTCGCTCAATACCGGGAAATCCGCGCGGACCAGCGGCTGAGTGGTGGTGGGATCGTCCGCCCGGACTTTCAACGCATCAGCGCGGGTCCAAAGGCTGGGTTGATGGGGGGTGACACCGAATTTTTCAGTGGTGGTTTTCATAAGGTAATACCTCGTCCATGAATGGATTCAAATAAATGATGCTTGAGAAATACTGGATGCGCATACAGTGAAATCACCTTATAGAGGCTCATGCATGCGGGTCAAGCAAAAAAATGCATTTGTGCATAATTTGGTTTTTTCTTGAGGCTGATACGTTTCAGCATTGAACGTTTGCAGAAGTTAGTTCGCGGCGAGATCGACGACGTTGCCGGCACGCTCGGTGCTCTGAGCCACTACTCAGTGGAAAGCTTGCGTAACTGGCAACAGATGGAAGTAATGCATAGAGGGATTGGTCGACTGAGCTTGGGCGTCGTGCGCAAAGCTCAACAAGGCGGGAGTCAGCGGTTCTGAGGGTGACGGGTGTATCGCTATCGCGAGCAAGCTCGCTCCCACAGGGTATGCGGTGGCTGTGTGGTTTGTGCAGAAAAGCATCGGGCAGGTGACCAAACCTGCCCGATGCCAACGACCTGACCTGTTACCCCAACGTATTCAAGCAAACCACCTTCGGCTGGGTCATTTCTTCATACGCAAACCGCACCCCTTCCCTGCCCAAACTGCCGTACTTGGAGCCCCCGAACGGCATCGCATCGAAACGAAAATCGGAGGAGTCGTTGATCATCACCCCTCCCGCCTCGATCCGTCGTGCGGCACTCATAGCCGTGGACAGGTCATTGGTGAAAATCCCGGCATGAAGCGCGTAATCAGGTTCGTTAGCCAGCTCGATGGCTTCATCAAACGTCTCGAACGGCTGCAACACCACCACCGGCGCGAAGACCTCGTTGCGCCAGAGTCGGCTGGCGTGGTCGACGTTTTCCAACACGGTCGCGGCGTAGCAGGCGCCTTGGCGGCGGTGGCCGCAGAGTAAGGTGGCGCCTTCTTGCAGGGCTTCGTTGACCACGTGTTCGGCGTTTTGCGCGGCTTGGTGGGTGATCATCGGGCCGATGTCGGTGTGGGCGAGCAGTGGGTTGCCGGCCACGAGGGCTTGGGCCTTTTGGACGAAGCGTTCGCGGAAGGCGGCGTAGATCGGTGCGTGGATGAGCAGGCGTTGGGTGCCGATGCAGTTTTGCCCGGCGGCCCAGAAGGCGCCGGAGATGCAGCTGTCGACGGCGGCGTCGAGGTTGCAATCGGCCATGACGATGACCGGGGCGTTGCCGCCGAGGTCCATGGCGAGTTTTTTCAGGCCGGCGGTGCGGGCGATTTGTTCGCCGGTGACGAAGCCGCCGGTGAAAGAGATCATGCGCACGTCGCGGGCGGCGACCAGGGCTTTGCCGAGTTCGGCGCCGCCGGTGGCGACGGTGACCACGCTTTCGGGCAGGCCGGCGGCGACCAGGTAGGAGACCAGTTTGAGGGCTGACAACGGTGCCAGTTCGGACGGTTTGAGGATCACCGCGTTGCCGCCGGCGATGGCCGGGCCGAGTTTGTGGGCCACCAGGTTCAGCGGGTCGTTGTAGGGGGTGATGGCGACGATCAGGCCCAGGGGGTCGCGGGTGAACCAGCCTTGGCGCGATTCGGCGCCTTCGTAGGCGTCGAACGGCACGATTTCGCCGGCGTTGCGCTTGGCTTCTTCGGCGGAGAGCTTGAGGGTGTTGACGCAGCGTTTGACTTCTTTTTCCGCCTGTTTGAGGGTCTTGCCGGCTTCGTCGACGATCAGCCGGGCGAAGGCCTTGGCGTCGCGTTCGATGTTCAGTGCGGCGTGTTCGAGAATGCTGGCGCGGCGATGACGCGGCAGCGCGGCGCAGGCCTTTACGCCGTTGCGGCCGGTCTCGAGCAGTTGTGGGACTTCTGAGGCTTGGAGGTCCGCGACGGTGCCGACAACGCTGCCGTCGAATGGGTTGAGGACTTCGATGTGCGGTTCGACGACCGCCAGGGCCAGGCGCGATACGTTCACAGGTTGTGCTCCTGTTTGCGGGTTGCCGATTGGTGGATGTGGATGATGTCCGACAGCAGCGCGAAGGCGGTTTCGGTGCGGCCTGCGCCGGGGCCCGAGACGGTGACGGCGCCGAGCAGTTCGCTGGTGAACGACACGGCGTTGGTGGCGTCGCTGACGCTGGCCAGTGGGTGGTCGTTACTCAGCAGGCGCGGTTCGACGCTGGCGCTGATGGAGCCGTCGGCGTTGCGGCTGGCGGCGCCGATGAGTTTCCAGCGGGCGCCATCCTCGCGGGCTTTTTCGATGTCGGCGAGGCTGAGGGCGGAGATGCCGCTGCAGGTGACGTCGTTGATGGTGAGCTTGGCGTCCAGCAGTTCGTTGGCGAGGATCACGACTTTGAGGCGCACATCATGGCCTTCGACATCCGCGGTTGGGTCGGCTTCGGCGTAGCCCAGTTCCTGGGCTTTTTTGACCGCTTCGGCAAACCCCAATCCGCCTTCCATGCAGGTGAGGACGAAGTTGGAGGTGCCGTTGAGGATGCCTTCGAAACCACTGATCGAGCTGCCGGCCAGGGACTGTTTGGCAAGGCGAATCACGGGGGTGCCGCTCATGACCGAGCCTTCGTATTCGAAAGCGACGTTGTTGTGCTGGGCCAGGGCTTTGAGTTCGGCGCCGTGCAGGGCGATGGGGCCTTTGTTGGTGGTGACCACGTGCTTGCCGCGCTCCAGGGCCCAGCGGCAGAACGAGGTGGCGGGCTCGCCGTCCACCGGGTTGGTGAAGGTGGCTTCGGCGATGATGTCGGCGCCGCAGTCTTTGATCACGGCTTCGTTGAGGGCGTCGACGGTGCCGCCGGGGAGTTGGGCCATGGCGCCTTGGGTGGCTGGCAGTCTGGCCAGTGACGCGGCGTCGAGGCCGTGGCGGTCCATCACCGAACCGAGGAACAGGTCGGTCACGCCGACGATTTTCAGGGTGAAGCCGAGGTCGGTTTTCCAGCTTTCGTTACGCTCGGCAATCAGTTGAGCCAATGCCCGGTTCACACCGCCGAAGCCGACCAGCGCCAGTTTGTATTCAGTCATTTTTGTTATGTCCTTGATCCGGGGGTGGGTTGTTGGGATCTAGGTTAGGGGGGTGGGGTGGGCAGTGAAATATGCCAATTTGCTCTATTTTTTGGGCGTTTTGACCAGGGGGTGGGCAAAGCGGTAAGCACGGGAAAAAGCCAACAGGGAATCGAATGGCCGGGCACATTCCCCTGTGGGAGCGAGCTTGCTCGCGATGGAGCCAGGTCAGGTACATCGATGGTGGCGGGTGTACCGCTATCGCGAGCAAGCTCGCTCCCACAGGTTTTCTCGGTGCCTGATCCATTAGTGTCAGGAAATCCACCTGCTTGGCTGACCCACTGCTGACCGCTCTTGTGGCGAGGGAGTTTGCTCCCGCTGGGCTGCGCAGCGGCCCCTGGAATTTGCCTGCGCGGTGGGTCAGGTAGATTGCGGTCAACCGGGTTGGGGCTGCTTCGCAGCCCAGCGGGAGCAAGCTCCCTCGCCACGGTAGTGGTTGGG
>NZ_FMXV01000046.1:0-26521 GCF_900104425.1 Pseudomonas sp. NFACC13-1
GTTCAGTCGCAGGGATGTTGGGCTTGCTGGCCTCATCACGAGCGAGCTCGCTCCCACAGATTTTTGTGTCGTGTGCAGATGCTGTGAACACCCGCGAATTCATGTGGGAGCGAGCTTGCTCGCGATAGCAGTGGTCCGGCTACATAGCGGCTGGACGTGTGTCCTGCTCTAGTTCTTGCTTTGTACTTCGATCTCGACGCCCCGTTATCTCAACTGCTCTCACCAACAGCCAGGATGGTCGCCACCAACGCCTGGGCGCGAGGCACCAGCGTGTCCAGTTCCAGGTATTCGCGATCGGTATGGACCTTGCCACCCACCGGCCCGAGGCCACACAGGGTTGGAATGCCCAGGCTGGCTGTGAACCCGGAGTCGGCACAACCGCCGGTGAATTCGCCTTCGACGCTGAAACCCAGTGCCAGGGCTTTTTGTTGGTAGATGTGCAGCAATCGTTCGCTGTGACGGGCCTCCATGGGTAGAAAGGTGGTCGCTTCCTTGAGGATGGCGTGGGTGCCGATCAGTTCTTCTTCGGCGACGATGGCCAGGATTGCCGTAAGGATTTGATCCCAGTGCTTGAGTTCGATGAAGCGCACATCCAGCCGGGCCGAGGCGCTCGGTGCGACGGTGTTGCTGGAGGTGCCCCCGGATATCAGGCCCACATTAGTCGTGATACCTGCCGCGTAATCGGTCAAGGCATGGAGCTTGACGATTTTGCGTGCCAGGGCCTCGATGGCGCTGGCGCCGTCGGCATGGTTGACCCCGGCATGCGCCGCGCGACCGAAGACTTCGATGATCAGCGTGGCGCCGCCTTTGCGTGCGCTGACCACGTTGCCACTGGCCCGGCCGGGTTCGGTATTGAGCACGGCGCGGGCGGCACGGGCTGCCTGTTCGATATGGATCCTGGCGCTGCCGGAGCCGATTTCTTCGTCACCGGTGTACAGGACCTGCACCGGATAGGGCAACTGGCCGGCGCGCTTGAGTGCCATGAGGGCGAAGCAATTGAGCACCAGGCCGCCTTTCATGTCGGCGACGCCGGGGCCAAAGGCGAGGTCGCCATCGCGGCTGTAGCCGCGCGTCGTGGTGGTGCCTTTGGGGAACACCGTGTCGCGATGGCCCAGCAGCAACACCGGCTTTCCAGGTTCGCCTGGCACTTCGGCGAGCATCACGTCGCCAAAACCATCGACCGGCATGCGCTTGAGCAGGATGCCGTCGGCTTCCAGTTCTGCCGCGAGCAGCGCCCCCACCGCGTCGACGCCGGCTTTGTCATAGCTGTTGGAGTCGGTGTCGACGATACGCTGCAGCAGCGCTTCCATGGCTGGGCGCTGGTCGGCAAGCCAGTCCAGCGCCTGTTGTGGTGTGGCATTCATTGCGCCTGCTCCCGCAACTGATGTTCCTGGGTCAGGCGTGCCGCGTCGTTGCCCAGGTCCCAGAACAACCCGGCCATGATTTGCAGGCTTTCCTTGACCACCGGTGCCAGCAAGTGCTCGTTCGGCGCATGTTGCGAGCAGGCCGGGTACGAGTGCGGCACCCACAAGGTTGGCAGGCCGAGCACGTCCGCGAACACATCGTTGGGCAGCGAGCCACCAAGGTTTGGCAGCAGCGCGGGTTTTTTGCCGGTGGTCTGTGCCAAGGAGCCGAGTGCCCAACTGACCCACGGGCTTTGCGGGTCCAGCCGAGTGGCATGCATTACCTCGACGTGGCTTTGCCTGACCTCGACATTGCTGAAACCATGAGCATCCAGGTGGGCACGCACAGCCGGGATAAAGGTCGTGTAGTCGCTGTTCACCACGAAACGGATATGGCAGTGGGCATTGGCCTTGCCGGGGATCGCATGCACGGGGGCGTCCGGGTTGCCGGTCTTGAAGGCGATGACGTCGAGGGTGTTCCAGCCGAACACCTTTTCGCTCAGGGAGAGCTCGGGGTTACCCCAGCTGGCATCGATTTCCGGATCGCCCGGTCCGCCACCCACCTCAATATCGGCCAGTGCCTGGCGAACCGGTTCAGGCAGTGTCTCGGGCATCAGGCCCGCGACTTTCACCCGACCGTGCTCATCGACCATGCTCGCGATGGCATTGGCCAGAATGATCCCGGGGTTGGCCAGCAACCCGCCCCAGTTACCAGAGTGATGGGCGCCTTCACGCAGATTGACCACCAGCTCGAAGTTGAACACCCCCCGTGAGCCGAGAAAAATCGTCGGTCGTGATGCCGCCAGACGCGGGCCGTCCGAGGCGATGAACACATCCGCCGCGAGCTCGTCGCTGTGGGCGGCACAGAACGCGTTCAAGCCCGGCGAGCCTTCTTCTTCGCCCATTTCCAGCAGCAGCTTGACGTTGAACCCCAGCTTGCCGTCGCGAGCCTTGAGGGTTTGCTCCAACGCGGTCAGGTTGATCAGGTGCTGGCCTTTGTTATCCGCCGTGCCGCGGCCGTACCAGCGATCGCCCTCGGCAATGACTTGCCACGGCGACAGGCCTTCACGCCATTGGGCTTCATAGCCGCGCACCACATCACCGTGGCCGTAGCTGAGCACGGTCGGCAGTTCTGGATGCTCGATGCGTGTGGCGATCATGAAAGGACCGCGCTCTGCCACCGGGTTGTCATAGATCTTGACGCTGAAGCCCATCGCCTCGACATGGGGGGTGATGAAGTCATGGAGGTAGCGATACAACTCGGGCCGGCTGTCCGTTGCCTGGCTTTCGGTGTGCAAGGCGACGCTACGTTCGAGCAAACTGAAAAATGCGCCGTTATCAAATTGCTCGGTGGTGTTGCTGATGGCCAGTGAACGACTCATGAGTGGACGAGCTCCAGTGTTTGGGCGGGATTGTCGTGAAGGTGGCAACGCACGTTGCCGCCGATAATCGGATCATTGGCCGGGTAGGCCGTCTTGCAGGGAGCGAAGCAGCTCGGGCAGCGCGGATGGAAGGTGCAACCGGAGGGCGGAGACATCGGATTGGGGAAGGAACCGCGCAGGCCGATTTCGGGAATGCCCAGGCGCGGATCGGGGGTGAGCACCGAATCCAGCAAGGCGCGGGTATACGGGTGGCCGGGTTCAGCGAACAGCGATTCGCGCGTACGTTCTTCGACGATGCGCCCCAGGTACATCACCGCGACCCGGTCGGCGAGGTGTTCGATGACCGCCAGGTTGTGGCTGATCAGCAGATAGGTCAGGCCGAATTCGCGCTTGAGGTCTTGCAGCAGGTTGAGAATCTGCGCCTGCACCGACACGTCCAGCGCTGAGGTGGGTTCGTCGCAGATCAACACGTCAGGGCGCATGATCAGCGCCCGGGCAATGGCCACCCGTTGCCGCTGGCCGCCGGACAGTTGGCTCGGATAACTGTCGATGACCCGCTTGGGCAGGCCGACCACATCGAGCATCGCTTCGGTCTTCTTGCGCCGCTCGGCGGGGCTGCCGATGTCATGCACGATCAGCGGCAGGGTAATGATTTCCCGCAGTGTCTTGCGTGGGTTCAGCGAGGAATACGGATCCTGGAATATCGGCTGGATGTGCCGGGACATTTCCTTGCGATCCGTCGCCGCCAAATGTTTGCCATTGACCAGCACATCGCCGCTGGTCGGCGCCAACAGACCGAGCAGTAGCTTTGCCAGGGTACTTTTTCCGCAACCGGACTCACCCACCAGGCCGAGGGTCTCGCCACGCATCAGGCGCAGGGAAACACCATCCACGGCTTTCAGGATGGCGGCGGGTTTGAAAAAGCCCTTGTTGATCCGAAACTCGCGACGGATGTCACACAGCTCCAACGTGATGTCTTTTTTCATGACCTTGCGCGCTCCAGAAGGCGAATCGGTGCCGGAGCCGGTGCGGCGAACAGGCAGCGCGCCATGTGTCCGTCCTGCTCGACTTCGGGGATGTCTTGTGCGCAGGCCGCTATCGCCTGGGCGCAACGATTGCGGAACGCACAACCTTGCTGTTCGCCCACCAGGCTTGGCACCAGGCCTGGAATCGAACCCAGGGCCTCGCCCGGTTTGGTCCGGCCAGGGATTGGAATACTGGCCAGCAGGCCACGGGTGTACGGATGCTGCGGGTTCTCGAACAGTTGCAGGGCAGGGGCGGTTTCGACGATTTCCCCGGCGTACATCACCGCGACCCGATCGGCGATCCGTGCCACCAGCCCAAGGTCGTGGGTGATGAAAATCACCGCCAGGCCGAGTTCTTTCTGAATGTCGCGGATCAAGCGCAGGATCTGCGCCTGGATGGTCACGTCCAGGGCCGTGGTGGGCTCATCGGCGATGATCAGGTCCGGTTCGCACATCAACGCCATGGCGATGATCACCCGCTGGCGCAAACCGCCAGACAGTTGATGCGGGTACTGGCGCAAGCGTTCGGTGGCATTGCTGATACCGACTTTCTCCAGCATTTGCGCGGCGCGAGCCAGGGCATCCTTGCGCGACACCTTGCGATGCTGAGTCAGCACTTCGCTGAGCTGATCGCCAATGCTGTAGGCCGGGTTCAGCGAGGTCATCGGTTCCTGGAAGATCATCGCCAGACGGTTCCCGCGCAGGTCGCACATGCGCCGTTCGCTCTGGCCGATCATGTCGATACCGTCCAGTGTCAGCCGCGACGCGGTGCGTTTGGCCTTGCGTGGCAACAGGTCCATCAGCGCCAGCGAGGTCAAGGATTTACCGCAGCCGGATTCGCCGACGATGCACAACATTTCACCGCGTTCGACTTCAAAGCTCAGACCGCGCACGGCATGCAGCATGTCATCCGGCGTCGGGCTGTTGCCCATGGGGATGTCCACGCGCAGGTTTTCAACATGGAGTAGTGCCATGTTCGGTACCCTCTATTAGTAAGGCCGTCTATCAGTTGCGACCGTCGGGCAGGATCAGATCGCGCAGGCCATCGCCCACCAGGTTGATGCCCAGCACCAGAATCATCAGGGCGACGCCAGGAATGGCGATGACCCACGGGGAAAAGAACATGTAGGGTTTGCCTTCGGCGATCATCAAGCCCCAGGACGGCGTCGGCGGCTGCACGCCAACCCCAAGGAATGACAGGGCCGACTCCAGCAGGATCGCGTGGGCCATTTCCAGCGTCGCGACGACGATCAGTGCGCCGACCAGGTTGGGCAGGATTTCACTGACCAGAATGCGCAGGGTCGAGCAGCCCAGCGCCTGGGCCGACGCCACATATTCAGCATCGCGTATCTGTTGCACCGAAGCCCTGACCACCACCGCGAAGCGATCCCATAACAGGCAGCCCAGCAGCACGATCACCACTTTCAGCGAGCCGCCCATCAACGAGGCCGAGGCCAGCGCGACCATCACGACCGGCATCGCCAGCCGGGTGGTGATCAGGTAGCTGATGAACGCATCGACCTTGCCGCCGTAGTAACCCGCCAACAGCCCCATGACAGTGCCGATAAAGCCGGAAATCAACGCCGCCGCAATGCCGATGAACAGTGAGATACGTGCGCCGTAGAGCAGTCGTGACAGGTAATCACGGCCCAGCTTGTCGGTTCCCAGGACGTATTCCCACGTGCCGTTGGCCATCCATGCCGGCGGTTTCATGCGCAGCATCACGTCTTGCGCATAAGGGTCATGAGGCGCCAGCCACGGGGCGAAGAGTGCGCCGGTGAAGATGATCAGCAACAACACCGTGCCAATGGCGAAACCACGATGGCGAAAGCTCTTGCCAAGCACTCGGCTCAGGCTGCTGGGGGGTGGCAGGTAGTCATTGATCGTGAGGGTAGTGGGGGTGCTCATGTAAGCCTCCTAGCGCACGCGAATGCGCGGGTCGAGCAGTGCGTTGAGCACATCGGCCAGCAAGGTGAGGATGATGTAGATCACCGCAATCAGCAGGACCA
Source organism: Pseudomonas sp. NFACC13-1 (assembly GCF_900104425.1). Lineage (NCBI taxonomy): Bacteria > Pseudomonadati > Pseudomonadota > Gammaproteobacteria > Pseudomonadales > Pseudomonadaceae > Pseudomonas > Pseudomonas sp. NFACC13-1. The sequence continues at coordinate 5,820 of NZ_FMXV01000046.1, forward strand.
CGGCCTGTACCACCGGAAAGTCATCACGGGCGATGGCGTCCCAGGCGAGTTGTCCGATGCCTTGCAGGGAGAACACGGTTTCGATCACCACCGAACCGCCGAGCATGAAGCCGAACTCCACCGCCGCCAGCGCGACGACCGGAATCAAGGCGTTGCGCAGTGCGTGCTTGAACAACACGCGGGCAGGGCGCAGGCCCTTGGCGCGGGCGGTGCGGATGTAATCGGAACTGAGCACATCAAGCATGCCTGCACGGGTCAGGCGCATAATCGCCGGCGTCGCGTAGTAGCCCAAGGCAATGGCCGGCATGACGAAGTGCAGCAGGGTCGAATTGCCAGACACCGGCAGCCACTTGAGTGTCACGGCGAACACCACGATCAACATCAACGCAAACCAGAAACTGGGCATGGCCTGGCCCAGTACGGCAATGCTCAAGGCCAGTCGGTCGATCCAGGTGTCGCGCTTGACCGCCGCCAGCACGCCCAGTGGAATCGCCACCAGCAAGGCGATGCCCAGCGCCATGGCCCCTAAGCCGAGGGTAATGGGCAAGCGGCTGGCGACGAGGTTGTAGACCGATTCCTGAAAGAAAAACGAGTTACCCAGATCCAGTCGCAGCAAATCGCCCAGCCAGTTGAAGTACTGGGTCGGTAGCGGTTTGTTCAAACCGTATTGCACGCGGATCTGTTCGATCTGTTCGCTGGTGGCTTCCGGTCCGCCAATGGCCGTGGCCAGGTCGCCGGACAGGTGCAACAGAGAAAAGCTGATCACCGACACGGTAATGGCGACGCAAATAGCGATGCCCAGCCGGCGCAGAAGGAATCCAAGCATGGCAAGTTTCCTCATATCCAATGGATGGCAGGTGTGAGGAGGTCTCCGTGGTGCGGGTTGGTCCGCAAGCCACGGCACCTCTCGATCAATCCGCTCGGTTGCGGATCACTTCCAACTGGACTGAACGAAACGCGGCAGCTCATCCGGATATGGCGTGAACGCCAGTTCGGAGGTGTAGGCGTAGTTCATCGAGTAATTGAACAACGGCGCCCAATACGCCTGTTCGCTGATGCGCTGCAACGCCTTGCGGTAGTTGTCCTTGCGCACTTGCGGGTCGAGGGCGTTGTCAGCGGTCTGCAACCAACCCTGGACTTGCGGATCCTTGATGTTGTCGTCCGGGTTGCCCTTGAACCAGGTGCCGGCCGACGCCGAGGTGTCGAGGATCGAGAACGAGCCCCAGGCCTGAAACGACATGGGCACCTTGCCGCCACGTTGCTGATCGCGCAGGGCGGCGTACTTCAAGAAGCGCAGCTTGGCGTTGATGCCCACGGCGCGCAGGTTGCCGATGATGGCTTCGACGTAATCACGGTCGCGATAAGCGAAGATTTCGGTCTCGAAGCCATTGGGGTAACCGGCTTCGGCGAGCAGCGCCTTGGCCTTGGCCGGGTCGTAGTCGTAGACCGTGGCCGCGGAGGTATCGCAGCCGAACTGGCCTGGATAACAGGCAACCTGCAGGGGCTTGGCTTCGCCCCCCACCAATTGCGTGGCCAGCGCATTGCGGTTGATCGCATGGTTGATGGCCTGACGCACCTTGAGGTTTTTCATCGGCGATTTTTCAGTGGAGGTGCCCCGGGCATCAAGAATCAGGAAGCCGATGCGCATGGTTTCGCCGCTGGTCACGGTCAGGTTCGGCATGCCTTTGAGGTCGACCGCCTGATCCGAGGTCACACGCCAGGTCCAGTCGACACCATCGGTCATCAACTCGGCCAGGCGGGTTTCCGCATCCGGGATCACTCGGAATTTCAGGTGACCGATATGGGGCTTGCCTTGTGGGCTGTCTGGAAAGTAGTCCTTGTTGATCTCCATGGTCACGCCTTCGCCAGCCACCACCGACACGGCTTTATACGGTCCGGTACCGATTGGCTTGCGGCTGAATTCGGCCAGGCCGACCTTTTCGAAATACTGCTTGGGGAACATCGGAACGGCGTTGGACAGGTATTCCAGTGCCGGAGGGAAGGGCTTCTTCAAATGCAGGCGGACGCTGTAGTCACCGGTTTTTTCGGCGCTCTTGATCCAGTCTACGTTTTGCACGGTCACGACTTTCGCTTCGGGCGACACCACGTAGTTGAGGGTGAACACCACGTCGTCAGCGGTGAAGGCGTCGCCGTTGTGAAATTTGACGTCTTTGCGCAGCTCGAAGTCGATGGTGGTGTCGTCGACCTGTGTCCAGCGGGTGGCCAACATGGGTTTGTATTCGCCGCTGTTGGGGTCGCGGTAGATCAGGTTGTCCCAGATCAGCCGACCGAGAATCACGCCTTCGCGTAGATCGTTGTGATAGGGGCTGATGTTTTCAGGCTCGCTGTCGGAAGCGTAAACCAGGGTGTCGTTGGCTTTACCGGCATGAGCCGGAAAACTGCTGATGATGCCCATCAGCGCGATAGTGCAGGCGAAACCTTTGATGCCCATGCCGTCGTCTCCGTTGGCGAGAGTGGTTGAATCAAAGGGCAGCGAATCGCAAAAGCGCAAAGGAGGGTAAAAAGACCGGGTCATGTTTTTTTTGATCTGGACACGAATGTAGGGAAAGGCTATCAATGCCACAAGAATAATATTTCGATACTTCCTTTGCCGAAAAGGCAAACCTTGGGGGCGCCGATGCAGCTGTATGGTGTGCAGTCCACGGCACTGCGCTATTTTCTTGAAGTGGCGCGATGCGGATCGATCAGCGAAGCCTCGGTGCGGCTGAACGTCGCGGCGTCAGCGGTGAGCCGGCAGATTGCCAAGCTTGAATTGGCCCTGGATGCCAGCCTGTTCGAGCGTCGTGCTCGGGGCATGGTGCTGAGCGAGGCGGGGGTACGACTGGCGGCCTATGCGCGCAAGTCGCAGCTTGAGGCCGAGCAGGTGGTGCTGGAAATTACCGAGCTGCATGGCTTGCAACGAGGTCATGTGCATGTGGCCTGCTCGGAAGGATTTGCGCTGGAGTACATGCCCAGGACCATCAGCGCGTTCCGGCGTGAGTATCAGGGCATTCATTTCACGTTGGAGGTCTGTGCGCCTGCCGAAGCGACCGAGAAGGTTCGCTCCGGCGAAGCCGATCTGGCGATGACCTTCAGCCTGACGCCGCAAAAGGAAATCAAGGTCGAACATGTCCTGAGCGGAGCGATTTTTGCCGTGGTCTCCAACGCTCATCCTTTGGCCGGGCGTGAAGCGGTCAGCCTCGCTGAGCTGCAACCCTGGCCCATTGCGTTACCCAAGGCCGACACCACGATACGGCAACTGTTCGACATCTGTTGCGGTGTACAGGGGTTGTTGTTCGACCCGGTGCTGACCACCAATTACGTTGCCTCGCTCTATAGCTTCGTCCGCGAAGAGGGGGGTATCAGCCTGGCCAGCGAAATGACCTTGCACAAGCAGGTGGCGGACAAGGCACTGCAATGCTTGCCGATCCTCGATGAAGGCATGCATGCGCGGCGCATCGAACTGCAAAGCATGGCTGGACGCAATCTACCGGCAGCGGTTTGTGCATTCAGGGATTTTCTGATTGCGGATCTGGCGAAAGCCAGGCTCTGAGCCGGGTGAGTGGGGCTTCAATGCTTGAATGACGTCATTCGATTTTTTCGACCATCAGCCGCAGCGTTGTATTTGCTCCAGGATCAGGTTATCGGTGATGTTCATGTCATCCAGCAACAGAAACATCTTGCTCAGCACCTCGGCCATTTTCTTGTCGGTGTCGGCGAACGGCAGGTAGAACTCCCTGGCGTTGCTGGCTGCGGGTACGATGCACAGGTAATTGCCGGGTTCGATATGGATGGCGGCGCTGCCCAGATGAATGCGGTAGTTCGCACGCTGGCCGGTAATGTGCAGAAAGTGCCCTTCGCATTTAACGTTTCGCAGCCCTAGCCCTTGAATCAGCTCGCCGACCAGTTCGGCGCGTCGTTGCACGGTTTCGTGGCTGGTGCTGTAGTCGTCTGCGGTGTGGGCCACGGAGACCAGCAGGTCGGCGTCACGCATGACTTCCGAGAACAGCAGCGGCGGTACTTGCTCAAGGGGGATGGCTTTGTGGTCGCGGTGGAACGCAATCGTGTCGAAGGTAAAGTGTTCTGTTTCCGAGAGGTAATGACCGGTATCCAGAAAGTTGAACAGGGCGTAAATGCCATGCTCCTTGCTCTCGTAATAGATGTCCTCGACGCTGGAGGTCGACCAGTTGCGCACCTGTAGCAACCGGGCGGCGACGTTGGCTTTCAGGCGGTGGCCGGCAAAGCGGTTGGACCACAGGCCGGTGTCTCGCTCGGCCGGTGTGAGCAGGTACAACTCGCGAAAGGCCTGTTTGAATGGCTGCACGCGGCGATGGGTCACCACGTCTTTCTGCCAGGCCGACAATTGGCCTGCCGTGAACAGATGAAAAGGGTGAGCGATACGCAGAGTCTTTTCAGCGATGTGTTGGCGACCTTCAAGGTCAGTCACCGTCAGCGTCGCGGCATCGAGCCAGCCCAGCGCAGCGCCGTCGGCCTGCACAATGAGTTGTTCCAGTAGCAGGCGAGCAGCGGGCATTTTCAACAGTGGTTTCAGGTCGTCCAGGGCCAGGGTTTCGCCGCTGCTCATCATCGCTTCCAGGGTGCGGCAGAAGCGGCCGATCTGCTCCTTGAGCTGGGTCTGCTGCGTTTTGAGGGCGATGAAGGCTGCGCTCTTGCGAATCGCAGGCGGTGCGGTCTTGAGCGTCTTTGCGGCCTTGCAGATCCGCAATGTGGGTGACAAGCCGTCGATGACGAGTGTGACGTCATAGCCATCGATGGTGGCGGCGGTCAGGGCGGATTCGGCGATCTCCGATTCCATGGCCCATTCCAGGCGAATCGCCGAGGGGTAGCCGGCGACACGCGCCAGGTTTTCCAGGCCTGCCTGCACCGCTGCGTGGGAGTTGGCCTGGCGTTCAGCGCCGTACTTGCGCACCTCCTTGTGCAGTTTCTTGAGCGTCAGATAACGCTGGCGTACATCGTCCGAATCCATGACCGGCAGCAAGCCATAGATGCGCATTGCCGCCTGTGCATGGCGGGTCAACTTCTTTTCCAGCGCCGCTCGACCAATGCCCTGGTAGGCGTCGAGCAGCACACGGGTCTCGGGGAATGCCCAGTGCGAGGGAGCGAGCGTCGCGAGGTACTCGCGCAAGTGGTCTGGGTCGGCCTCGGCCAGCGCCTTGTCCAGCAGGTAGCGGTCCACCACGCCCACGGTTTCATCCAGCGTATTGGGCAGGTCGGTGCCCCAGCCGGATCGAGGTGCCAGGGCAATGTTCAGGTACTCACGCTGGAAGGCTTGCAGATCGCTCCAGCCGAGCGCGTCGAGTACCACCCGGCTGGCTTGTCCGGCGTAGGGCAGGGCGGTCAGCAGGGTATTTCTCGAAAAGCCGGACAACGCCGCGAGCAGCTCTGCCGATTGGTGTTTGGGCAAATCCTGAAGCGGCAGGAAGCATTGGAGCACCGCGGCCGTATCGCCGAAGCTGTCAAAGTCAGCCGGCGTCATCCCCAGTCGTTCGATGACCGCCAAGGCCTGCAGCAACCAGCGGGTCTGATACACCTCGACCAAGCGGAAGGTGTCAGCCAGCCGCTCGGCGTCATCGGGCAATCCAGCCAGGGCGTCCTCGACGTAACGAGCGGTGAAGTTCGCCAGTTCCGAGGGCACTTCGGCGGGTGTGTCGTCAGGCTGAGATGACTCATCATCGATGTCTTGCGGGTCAGCGTCGTTTGAGTCGTTCTCGTCGAAATCTTCATCGGCGTACCGATTCAGGTCCGCATCATCGCTGTCCAGTCCGGTGTCGTCTGAGTAGAACATCATGGCGCGGCCCCAGGTATTGGCCGCCCGGACGAAGCGCGGGTAATCGAGGCGACCCGCTTCCATCAGGCCCAGGGCGATGCGCCTGATTTCCTTGTGCCCGTAGATATACGCATCGGCGATTTTCCTTTGTTCACCACCCGGCGTTGAAGGGGGCTGTTCGCGGTTCCAGCTGCCGTCCAGCAACCATTCGGCGAAGGTCTGCCAGGCCGGGGTGGACGGGTAATCGCTCAGGCGTTGGAGGCAGGCGTGAACATCGGGGAAGGCCCAGGCCTGGTCCGGACTTCTTCGGTAATAGGCCGGGCCATCTTCGTCAGTGGGCAGTGGATAGTCACTGTCCTCGAAGGCAAATTGCAGCATGTGCCGCAGTCGCGCGCAGATCTGTTCCAACCCATAGGCATCCGGGTGAGCCGTGACCCAGGCATCGCAGAGTCGATATTGCAGACCGTAGCGCTGTTGATCGCGGCGGTCCTCCAGATCGTCCCAAACGGTCGGGAACACAAAACCATCGGCCAGTGCCTTGGGCCCATCCTTGGGATGCTGCCTGACCCAGTCATCGGCCAGGCGCAGGAAATCGATGCCGTCCCAGAAGTCGGGCTCGAATACGTCATAGCGACTGAGCTCGGGATAGTCATCCAGCGCTTTGTCACAGAATGCTCGCAGTGCTGCGAGGCGTGTGGCTTGTTCAGGCACAGGACGGCGTGACGGCATGATATTGTCCGAAGAAGTGAGTGGCGAGGATCAGCCGCCAAGCAGCGGCACCAAGCGGATAAACGCGAGGGTGGAAGGGGGACTCAGCTCGATTGTCTCATCGAGCCTTTGCAGCATGACGCCGTTGTGCAGGACGCGGAATGCACGGTTTTCAAAACCCTTCAAGGCGCGTTCGACCTCAACGCCGACATCCAGGTCTGGAGGCGCGCTGACTTGGGGCATGACCACCGCGCCTTCACTGGCTTGCCGAAGTATGTCCCGCTCGCTCAGGTATTGGCGGTCGAGCACTTCACGCACCGACATTTGTTCCAGCCAGTGCTGGACCGACAGCGCGGCGATCTGTTCGGCTACGGTCAGGCGAATGAGCTCGGCGACCGTCAAGGTCGACGCGGTCGGAGTCAGGGTGACAGGGGGCAGCAAAGGCTCTTGGCGTGCGCCTTTCAGGCAATAGCTATGAACCACGAACTCCATGACGCGTTCCTTGCAAGCCAGGCCAGCCGGGCGGATGGCGCCGTAGCATAGCCCTGTGTGCAATAAATTTCATCACGTCGCGTTCTCTTTGCATCTTTACGATATTCGCCGGTCAGCCTCCCTGCACCGAGCGGCCGATGAACTTCTGTTGTCGGCGGAAAAACCGTAGTGCTAAGGCTGGACGGTGCTCTTGGTGGAGACGATTTTGCCGTAGCCTTCCATGGGTGGCGTCTCGACCACCCACATACGCTCGCTGCGACATTTGAACTTCACACCTTTGCGCGGTGCCATGACTCTGGCCGTCTCCATGCACATTGCCCTGGTCGCGAAGGTAGGCCCCGGTTTGCGTTCCTCGACACAGCCTTCGATGCCACTGCAGATCGTCATCACAACAAAATAAACAGTCATCATCTCGGTATTGCTCCCTTGCGCGATGCGAGTGAACACATCCTGTAGTCCAGGTCGGCTGGGCTAGACGTTTAGCGGGGTTGCCTTCGGATAATGAGCTTCGATTTAAATCGCCAGCAATGGCACGTTGGTACCGCGCGTCGGGAAACTGTCGCTGTATTAATATATTTTTATTTCATCGATTTTTATGCCAATAACTTGGCGTCACCCGCGTGCCGGGGAGGGTGAACGCGGGGTCCATGAACACCCGAGAACCCTGTGGGAGCCGAGCTCGCTCGCGATAGTGTCGGTACATTCAACATCACTACAAGCTGACCCCGCGCTAGCGCGTTCCACACAGGGAATTTGTAGTGAGCGCCCGATCAGGCCATACCCCAATCGCTGCTCAGCACACGGGTCGCATCCTGACGGATTGGATTCATCGATGGGGTAGATCCATTCACAACTTCGATGCCGTCAACCCCTGCGCGTAATCCGGTAATCAGGCTGTCATTGCACGATTCGTTGCAACAATTTGCTCATGGGTGAACTGACTGCCAGAAGCCATGAACTTGGCCAGAAGTGCGTCCCGGTTTTGAGGCGCCTTCGTTTTATCTGCCGCACACAAGTCCGATTTCAGCTCCGGCAACGTCAGTTCGGTGCAATACGCTGGCGTGCCTGGCTGCTGGCGCCATGACTCCTCAAGGCTACCAGCGGCAAGCGCGGTGAAACCGGTATCTTCGACAAGAGCCTGCGCGATTGCCTCGGCATTGGCGTCATCCCCGGCGACAGGCAAGGCGATGCGTGTTGAAGACCCGGTGGGTTGGCCTTTGTCGGCAAGCGTCGCTGCGAGGACGGCGTTCCATGCCTTGATGATCGGGCGGCCAATCTGCTCGCTTACCCAGACGCTCTCGGGCTTGCCGTCGTCTACTTCTTTGATTGACCCGTCCCGTCCTGGATAGTAATTGGATGTGTCAATGACGACGACTTTGTCGGGAACATTACTCAACGTCTGCTTGAGATCAGGGTATTTCGCGAAGGGGATCGAGAGAATGACAACGTCCACCTCGCCACGCTGAGTAGGAACCACCTTCAGGCGCCGTTCAAACAAGCGGTGCCCCGTCGAGGTGCTACCGACACGCTTAACATCATTCAGCCGGTGGTTTGTATGCTGCCAGCATTTTCAATACCTCATCGTGTGCCCCGTTCGCTTCAGCAAACCGCAATGGCTTGGCACGTTCGACGACAAGTTCGCATGGGGTCGGGGTGATCTCGAGCAGTTCGAAGATTTCATCCAGGAACTCATCCAAAGGCATGGCGTGTTCGTCATTTTCCTGACCGAGCAAAGTGGTCCGCACGCCCGGTGGCGCAAGCTCGATAACCTCGACTGACGAATCCTCCAGCTGCACGCGAAGACTTTGAGTGAACGAATGAACGGCTGCTTTGGTCGCGCTGTAGGTCGGTGTCGCAGGCAATGGGACGAATGCCAAAGCCGAACTGACATTCACGATCGTTGCACTGGGCTGCTTGATCAGTTGGGGCGTGAAGGCATACACCATGCGAATCGTGCCCAGCAGGTTCGTTGTCACGATATCTTCGGCTGTGCCCAGGTACTGGGAATCAGTCAGATCCTCCCAGTGCATGATGCCCGCATTGTTTATCAGAACGTTGAGATTCGGGTGGCTGATCGCAAGCGCTTCGCGGGCGTGCTCGATGGATTGTGGATCGGCGACGTCCAGCAATACCGATTCAATACCTGGATGTTCCGACACGATCTTGTCGAGCAGAGCCTTGCGACGTCCCGCGATGATGACGTTGTTTCCCGCCTTGTGCAGCCTGAGCGCCAGGCCGAGGCCAATGCCTGAAGTGCTGCCGGTAACCAGGATCGTGTTGCCAGTGCTGTTCATAGTAAACTCCGGTAAGAGTAGGTAAGCGGACAGGTGTCCACTTGCAGAAAAAACTACCGGACAACTGTCCGCTTTGCAATGCAGCGAAGGAAAAAACTTTGCCCAGGAATGACGAGTTGGCGATGCGTTCTGACGCCAAGAAAAACCGAGAACGAATTCTGAAAGTCGCTGTGGCGGAGCTGACACTCGATCCTGCGGTCCCGCTGAGCGCGATCGCGAAGAAAGCTGGAGTGGGACAGGGCACGTTCTATCGCCATTTCGCCAACAGAGAGGAACTGGTATTCGAGGTTTATCAATTCGAAATGCAGCAAGTGGCCTCGTTGGCGGAACAGTTGCTCGCGACAAAACCCCCTAAGGAAGCCCTCCGAGAATGGATGGATTGCCTCGCTGAATATGCAATGACAAAGGCGGGACTTGCGACCGCGATACGACAAGCAGCTTCCACCTACGAGTTTCCAGGGAAGTCGGGGTACGCCCCCGTCCAGGCAGCAGCCGAGTCGCTTTTGAGGGCGAATGAAAAGGCTGGAACGATTCGTAGCGGGGTTACCCACGACGATTTTTTTCTAGCCACTGCCGGCATATGGCAAATAGATTGCCAGGGCGAATGGCGCTCACGTCTTGCCAGATTGATGGACTTGGTCATGGACGGTCTATGCGCTGGCAGCCCCGAAAGCCTGAAGCAAAGAAACCAGTAGCATTCAAGTCGGCGGTCAGCGAACAGCTTGCCTACAACGACAGATGCAAAGGCGCTAGCATGAGCGTTTACTCATAGAAGGGAACATCATGCGGAACCTTCCTCCTTCTTCGAGCCTGCGCGCCTTTGAAGCCGCTACGCGGCACGCCACGTTCACCGCGGCGGCAGAGGAGTTGCATGTCACACAGAGCGCAGTGAGCCACCAGCTCAAGCATTTGGAACAGCTCTGGGGATTGCAACTGTTTCATCGCGGTAACTCGCTGCACCTGACCTCGGCAGGCGCAGCCCTTGCGCCCATCGTCCGGGAGTTCTTCATGAAGCTCGAGGCCACCTTGGCCGATTTGCGCGAGCAAAACGGGCGGCAGCGGCTGAGCGTGAGCACGACCTATTCTTTCGCCTTGAAGTGGTTGCTGCCCAGGCTTCCCGATTTGGCGCAAGCGCATCCGGAAATCCTGCTTACCCTGGACAGTACCGATAGCCCCATCAACTTCTCGACGACAGACCCGGACGTGGCTATTCGCCTGGGCAACGGGCATTTCCCTTCGTTGTTTTCAGAATTCCTGTTCCGCGAGCAGATTTTCCCAGTCGCCAGCCCAGCGTTGCTTGCACGCTTTGGTACGCCTCAAACGGCCGCCGAATTGCTGCGCTATCCACTGCTTACGCGCGATGGCGCAGCGTTGGTGCCGAAATGGGAGCAATGGTTTGCCCAGGTGGGCGTCGAGGTCACGACCTTGAAGGAAAGCATCCGCTACGCAGATACCAATATGACCATCGAGGCGGCGCTCCTGGGGCACGGTATCGCGCTGGCACGCAGCGGGCATGTCGAAGCCGAGCTCAATGACGGCCGTCTTGAAAGGCTTTTCGAACTGCCGTGCGCATCGCCCCTGGCGTATTACTTCGTATGTCCCAAAGGAATCGAGACTCAGCCTCATATCACCCGCTTTCGTCGTTGGCTGGTGACCCAGGCCCTGGACGCTCAGCACGCTTATGCATGAGGTTTTCCTCATGTAGGGATGAAGAGACTTTGCTTTTTCAGCGCTGCTCGATCGGTCTAGGATGATGCATGCCTTTACACATCATCTGCCTCGTCTTGTTCGCCGCGCTGCTACACGCCAGTTGGAATGCCATGCTGCGTGGGGGGGCCGACCGTTTGTGGTCCATGACCATCATGTGCGTGGCGATAGCCTTGGCGAGCGTCGTTGTGGCGGTGCTGTTGGAGCTACCCGCCCGTGCCAGCTGGTTTTGCATCGGACTCTCCGCTGTATTGCACGTGGGTTACAACCTGTTCCTGGTGCGCAGTTACAAGTCCGGCGACCTGGGCCAGACCTATCCAATCGCCCGCGGTGTATCCCCGATCCTGATTGTCCTGGCCGCCTCGCTGTTCGCGGACGAGCGCGTGGCACCGAGTGGACTGCTGGGTATTGCGTTGGTGTCGACCGGAATCCTCTCGCTGGCTTATACCGGGCGCCGGCGAGCGTTGCCTGACTTGCCCTATGCACTGGGGACTGGTTTTTTCATTGCCGCTTACAGCGTCGTCGATGGCATAGGTGTTCGCCTCTCCGGGGCGCCAATGGCCTACACCGCCTGGATGTGCCTGTTGTGGGGCGTGATGATGCCCCTGGTTTATATCGGACTGCGAGATGCCAGGAGCCTTTTTGCCTTGCGGCCAGGTATCACCGTGGCCTTCGCTGGCGGGCTGGTTTCATTGCTGGCCTACGGCGTCGTGATCTATGCCATGGCCCATGCCCCGATGGGGGCGGTGTCCGCCCTGCGCGAAACCAGTGTCATGTTCGCCGCTTTGATCGGGTACGCATTTCTTGGCGAAGCATTGACCTTGCGCAAGCTGTTGGCCTGCGCGGTCATTGCCCTCGGTACGCTGGTGATCGGCTGACGCTGCTTTTTTCATTGGGCTGTGAGGATTGACCATGAATGACCGTTCGCAAAAACCCGTGATCCTGATCACCGGAGGCGGGCGCGGGATCGGGGCGGCGACCGCCCTGCTGGCCGCTGAGCAAGGTTACGACGTCGTGCTGACCTACATCGCCGATGAGGCGTCGGCGTTGACGGTGGCAGCGCAAGTCGAGGCCAAGGGGGCCCGTGCCTTGGCGGTGCGCGCCGATAACGCCGACCCAGCCCAGGTCGCCGAACTCTTCGCTACCCTTGACCTGCGCTTCGGACGAATCGATGTGCTGGTCAACAACGCTTCGATATTGGCACGCCAATCTCGCTTGGAGGATCTTGGCTTCGAGCGCATGCAGCGAATCTTTGCGGTCAACACCTTGGGCCCGATGCTCTGCGCGCAACACGCGACCCGGCGCATGGCCTACCGTTATGGCGGGCGTGGCGGTGCGGTCATCAATATTTCTTCGGCGTCAGCCCGCCTCGGTAGCCCGAATGAATACGTGGACTACGCAGCATCCAAGGGTGCGGTTGAAACGTTCACGACCGGTTATGCCAAGGAAGTGGCCCGGGAGGGGATTCGTGTCAACTGCGTTCGCCCCGGGCATATCTATACCCAGATGCATGCGAGTGGGGGAGAGCCGGGCAGAGTCGACCGGGTGAAGGAGACGATTCCCATGGGGCGCGGCGGACAACCGGAGGAGGTCGCGCGGGCCATTCTCTGGTTGGCGGGGCCGCAGGCTTCGTTTGTGACGGGCACCTTCCTGGATGTGACCGGAGGGAAGTAGACCGGCTATCGAGGTCTTCTTTCAGATTGCAGCGTCCGATTATTGCCGCTGTACCACGACCGGTCATGCCGTGTTCGAAGCGGCATGACCGGAGCGCTCTGCGGATTATTTTTGCGCCAGCAATGCCTTTCTTGTTGCCTTGTCATGTTTCATGGCGGCGATTTCACGCTCGCAGGCCTCGATATCGAACGAGTTGTTCCACTTGGCAATGGCGATGGTACCGATGCCATTACCGATCAGGTTGGTCACGGCTCGCGCTTCGTTCAGGAACCGGTCAATGCCCAAGAGCAAAACCAGGCCTACCAGAGGAATGGAGTGGATGGTTGTCAGCGTTGCAGCCAGCGTTACGAAGCCCGCACCCGCCACGCCAGCCGAGCCTTTTGAGGTCAGCAGGAACACGCCCAGCAGAATCATCTGGTCCATAAAGGTCAGTGGTGTATTGGTCGCCTGGGCGATAAAGATGGCGGTCATGGTGAGATAGATGCAGGTGCCGTCCGCATTGAAGGTGTACCCCGTCGGCAACACCATGCCCACTACCGATTTTTTACAGCCAAGCTTTTCGAGCTTGACCATCATTCGCGGCAGTACGGCTTCGGTGGAGCAGGTACCGAGCGTGATGAGGATTTCATCCTTGAAATAACGCAGGAATTGCAGGAGTGGCATGCCCGACCATCTAGCCACCGTACCCAGCACGATCACGATGAAAATCAAGGTCGTGGTGTAGAGCGCGACCAGCAACTGGCCGAGTGACAGCAAGGTACCAATGCCGTACTTGCCGATGGTGAAAGCCATACCTGCACCGGCACCGATCGGCGCCAAGCGCATCACCATTGCAACCACCTTGAACAGCCCTTGCAGGAACAGGTCAATGGTGTTGATCAGCGGCTTGCTGGTTTCGCCCATTTGAACCAGGGCAACCCCCATCAATACCGACAGCAGGATGACCTGGAGCATGACGCCGTTGGAAAATGCGCCAAGAAAGGTCGGCGGGATGATATTGAGGAAGAAATCAATGATGCCGCCTTGCTCACTGGCCGCTTGGCTGTATTTGCCAATGGCGCTTCCATCCAGTGCGCTAGCGTTGATGTTCATACCCACGCCAGGCTTCACGATGTTGACCACAATGAGGCCAACGACCAGGGCGATGGTTGAAAGGATCTCGAAATAGACCAGCGCTTTGACGCCAATCCGTCCGACTTCCTTGATGCTGCCCATCTTCGCGATACCCACGACGACGGTACCGAAGATAATGGGCGCCAACAGCATTTTGATCAGCTTGATGAAGCCATCGGCGAAGGGTTGGAGCTTGGCTCCGATATCGGGCGCGAAGTAACCGATTGCCGCACCGATCACGATGCCGATCAGCACTTGCACATACAGCTGGCTGTACCAGCGGGTTCTGGAGATTTCCACGAAAGCACCTCATTTTATTCTTGTGATGGGCATGTGGCTTGCGTCAGTGGCGGACGCCTGATCCTGCGGTCTTTTTCAGAAAGACCGCAGAGCGAGAGGGATCAGCCTTCGCCCAGCTCACGCATGACTGCGTACAAAGCGGACTTGGCTTCAAAGCCAACACCTGGAATATCCGGCAGGCCGACATAACCATTTTCGACGCGGATGCCGTCAGCGAAGCCGCCAAAGGGCTGGAACACATCGGGGTACGATTCGTTGCCGCCCAGGTGCAAGCCCGCGGCGATGTTCAGGGACATCTGGTGACCACCGTGAGGCACTACGCGGCGGGAAGACCAACCCATTTCCTCCATCACCTTAAGGGTGCGCATGTACTCCACGAGCCCGTAGGACAGCGCACAGTCGAACTGCAAGTAGTCACGATCGGGGCGCATGCCGCCGTGGCGCAGAAGGTTGCGGGCGTCCTGGTGGGAGAACAGGTTTTCGCCGGTCGCCATGGGCAGTTCATAGTGGTTGGCAAGCTCGGCCTGCAAGGCGTAGTCCAGCGGATCGCCGACCTCTTCGTACCAGAAGAGGTTGTACTGCTTGATGGCTTCCGCGTAAGCGATACCGGTCTGAAGATCGAAACGACCGTTGGCATCGACCGCCAGTCGACGACCGTCCCCAACCACTTCAAGTACCGCCTCGATACGACGGATATCCTCGTCCAGCGGCACCGCACCAATCTTCATCTTGACGACATCGTAGCCACGATCCAGATAGCTCTGCATTTCCGCCTTGAGCTTGGTCTGGTCTTTGCCGGGGTAGTAGTAGCCGCCCGCTGCATAGACCCAGACCTTGTCATCGGCCACGCCGTTACGGTAGCGGTCAGCCAGCAGGCGATACAGCGGTTTGCCTTCGATCTTGGCAACGGCGTCCCATACCGCCATGTCGAGGGTGCCAACGGCGACCGAGCGCTCGCCGTGGCCGCCCGGCTTTTCGTTGGTCATCAAGGTCTTCCAGATGGCGAACGGATCCAGGTTGTTGTGCTCATGATCGACGAGCGTATCTGGATCCGCTTCCGTGATTCGTGCCAGGAAGCGATCACGCATCAGGGCGCCTTGGCCATAGCGACCATTGGAGTTGAAACCGTAACCGATGACAGGCTTCCCCTCGCGAATCACGTCCGTGATGACAGCCACGACTGAGCAGGTCATTTTCGAAAAATCGATATAGGCATTGGCGATTGGGGAGGCAATCGAAACGGTTTTTTCACGAATGTCTACGATGCGCATGGCGGGTTCCTCTTGTTGTTGATGGCCCCACGTTATGCGTTGCGATGCCCCCCGCCCAATGCTATTAATGCCGCACCCTATGCACAGGAGGCATGGCCCTTGGAGCTCGTTTGGCTTGAAGATTTCTCGGCGCTTGCGGAGTACGGCAGCTTCGTTCGGGCGGCTGAGGCGCGGCACGTTACCCAGCCCGCATTCAGTCGCAGGGTGCGGTCATTGGAGACCTGGATGGGAGTGCAGTTGTTCGTTCGAACGCCTCAAGGCGCGACGCTTACCGAAGCAGGCAGGCAAATTTTGCCGAGTGCTCAGGAGGCGGCCAGGCGCTTGTACAGAATGCGCAACGAGGCCCAAGAGATCGCTGGAATGGCCGCCAAGTCGCTTCAGTTCGCGGCCACTCACTCCCTGTCGTTTACATTTTTTCCAAAGTGGCTTCGAAGCTCGGAGAGCGGTGCTCCCATCGAGGCTGTGCAACTGCATTCGGCTAGCATGGCAGCCTGTGAGCAGATGCTCATACACGGTCAGGTTCAGTTTTTACTGTGCCACCGCCATCCCGATGTTCCTCCTCTGCTAGCCCCTGATCAGTTCATTGGCAAGAAGGTAGGTGAGGACGTTCTCGTTCCCCTTGCGAGTGCTTCCGCTAACTTCGGCACCTCGCCTGCGGCATTGCCCTACCTCGCTTACACCCATGAGTCCGGATTGGGGCGTATCGTCGCTCACAGATTGCGTGGCAAAGAGGATTACCTGCACCTCAAACCACTTTTTAGCAGCCATCTCGCAGCGGTACTCATGTCCATGGCCCTGGAAAGCAAAGGTGTGGCTTGGCTGCCCAAGAGCCTTACCGAACAGGAAATACTGGATGGGCGCTTGGTCCGGGCGCTCGACGAAAGTTGGGATATACCCCTGGAAATTCATCTGACCCGTCCAACCGCGCCACTCAGTCAATCGGCCGAAGCGTTCTGGGGCAGGGTGGGCAAGTGACCGCTTCTCACGTACACCTCTCTGCGCCTCTACGGAGTATTAACACCGTGATCTCATACGCGAGGACCGCTTTTCCCGTTGTCGTAGCGACTTCCACATCGAACACGACCCAGCCTCGGTTTGGGTTTTTGGTGTGAATGAGTAATCGGAGGACTTGAGCGCTAAGGTTGAGCTTGTCTCCCGGCACTACAGGAGCGATCAACCTGAACGCATCGATCTTCCCTCCCGCCACGAGGCTTGTCTGAAGAAACAACGCGTCGCACATCAAGCGCTGCGCAAAACCGAAAGTTTGCACCGCGCTGGCACAGTGCACCCCTAACGGGCTCGAATGGGCAAGGTCCGGATCGATATGCATATCCAGAGGATCGTACTCCATCGCAAAGGCAATAATTTGCTCCTCTGTGATGGCGGCAGACTGTGTGGCAGTCCATGTTCTGCCAAGCGTAAAGTCTTCCCAAAACAGCGCCTTTTCCATCGCGATGTCTCCATTTTTTGTGTCATGACCATTGAAGGTCCTGGAATGGATAGTGGCGCTGACCAGGGCTCACGGCAATGTTCAACCACCTCAGCCTGGCTGAACGCTTTGGACAATGGGGCTTGGCATCGAGGTCCTGACGGCGCTGTTAGCCAATTGATCTCAACCTGCACCACCTTCGGGTTGACACGCGTTGTGTTGGCGCGAGAACTTATTGACGCAACCTCGACCGCGAGGCCACCCGCAGAGAGAGCTAAGCGTGCTCGCCCAAGACAAAGGGACTACTTCAATCAGCTTGGTGCATGAAGCCCTCGAGGGCGCATTGCGGCGCCAGCTGGATACCGCTGGCGTCCTGCAGCAAGCACGCATCGATCCTGAGCTCCTTACCTCGCCCCAGGCGCGCGTTTCGGCAGCTGCATTTTCTCGTTTGTGGGTTGCGCTTTCAGACCTTCTCGATGATGAGTTTTTCGGCATCGATAGTCACCCAATGCGAAGAGGCAGCTTCCGACTGATGTGCCAGGCGTCGATTGGTTCCACGTCGCTAGAGCAGGCATTGCATCGGATTTTGAAGTTTCTTCGGCTCGTACTCGACGACATCTACGGTGAACTGATGTTTGACGGCGACTGCGCCGTCATCGTCATTCATGATCACGGCGTTGAGCGACGCCTGTTCAGCTATGGAACCTGGCTGATCCTGGTCCATGGCCTGCTGTGCTGGCTGGGTAACAGGCGTATTCCAATTCAGGCGCTTTGCTTCAGGTCCTCCCGGCCAGCTGACGACAGCGACTACCGCATGCGTTTTTGCGAAGACATTCAGTTCGACGCCCCAACCAGCTGGGTGCGATTTGATCGCAGTTATCTGAACCTGAAGGTGGTGCAGACCCACGCAACCCTGTCGACCTTCATGAAGGAGTCGCCTGCCAGCCTGTTAGTCAAATATCGCAACGAAGACAGTATCAGCGTCCAGGTCCGAATGAGATTAAGAGGTCTGGACCCGGAACAATGGCCAGAGCTCGACAAGCTGGCGAAGGTTCTTGGCATGTCCTATTCGACCCTTCAGCGAAGGCTGCAGGCCGAAGGCATCAGTTACCAGCGCCTGAAGGACAACTTGCGGCGGGATATGGCAATCAACCTGCTCTGCCAGCCAGACATGACGGTCATGGAGGTGGCGGCGCTCACAGGTTTCCAGGAAAGCAGCGCCTTTCACCGGGCCTTCAAGAAATGGACCGGAGTCAGCCCGGGCGCCTATCGCCGATCTAACGCCGACGACTCGAGTGAGGGCTGAACAGCCCTGCATGTGTGCGCGCGAGTTTCCTTGAAAACTGCAACTCGTTTCCCGACCTGAACCCTCGGCGCTTCCACGCCAGCACCGCCCGGACGTGTCAGGCGGCCACGACTGTCCAAAACGGTCACGCAAAACGATGCCGTAGGGCATAGGCCACCGCCAACCCAACTCCTACGATGCGAACCAGGTAATCCCTGGGTGCGCGTCGATCAAGCAAGCCGCCGATTGTTGAACCGGTGTGCCTTCTCCCCCGACCGCAACCACGATCATGCGCCTCGTGACGCAGGGACATGTGCACTTCACCAACAAAAACAAGATCGAAGGAGACACACTATGCAGCCGGTAAATGTTTATGCACTTGCGGTGGACTCAACGTTCAACCGCTTCCATGGGCTCATACTTTTTTGGTGTGTGCTCATTCTGATCATCGATGGCTATGACCTCGCCGTCGTCGGCGCTGCTCTTCCGGCAATCATGAAAGACATGAACATCGATCCGACCAGCGCCGGCGTCATGGCCGGTGCTGCGCTCTTTGGAACGATGCTTGGCGCAATTTTTCTTGGCACGCTGGCGGACCGCATTGGCCGGCCGAAAATGATCGCCATCTGCGTAGCGCTGTTCAGCATTTTTACCGCTGCGGCAGGGCTGACGAGCGACCCTATCAGTTTCAGCATCTCTCGCTTTATCGCCGGCCTTGGTATTGGCGGTGTACTGCCCATTTGTACAGCGCAGATGGGTGAGTTTTCCCCGCTCAAACTACGCACGCGCCTGGTGACCCTGGTTTTCGCGGGCTACTCCGTAGGCGGTATTTTGGTGGCGCTCACTGGCAAGCAGCTCATTGAGAGCTACGGCTGGCAGTGGGTGTTTTATGTAGCGCTGTTGCCTGTACTGTTGATCCCCCTGATTCTGAAGACCATGCCTGAGTCCATCGGTTATCTGCTCAAAACCGGCCGTCAGCAGGAGCTGCGGGCTATCGCGGGCAAAATAGACCCGACGCTCCAAATCGACGAGAACACCGTGATGGTGGGCAACGCTGCGGTCCTGGATAAGCAGCAGGCACCCGTTCGGCATCTGTTCAAGGAGGGCCGGGGTTTCAGCACGGTGATGATCTGGGCGGCGTTCATGACTGGCTTGTTTATGGTCTACGCCCTTAACTCGTGGCTGACCAAGCTGATGGCGATGGCTGGTTTCAGCCTGGGCTCGGCGTTGAATTTTGTGATCGTGTTCAACGTGGGCGCCATCGTGGGGGCTATTGGTGGTGGCTGGCTGAGCGACAAGCTCAACATCAAGCACGTGCTGGTCGGTTTCTACATCGTCGGCGCCATTGCGCTGACTGTCTTGGGCTATACGCGCTCAACGACGTTATTGTTTCCGGTGGTATTCGTTGTCGGGGCGTCCACCTTGGGTACCCAGTTGCTGGCCTATGCCTATGCGGGTGATTTCTACCCCTCAACGATTCGTTCGACCGGCGTGGGCTTTGCGTCGGGGGTCGGTCGAATCGGCGCCATCGTTGCCCCGGTTCTTATCGGCTGGCTGGTGTCATTGAACCTGCCGCTCGAGAAAAACTTCATGGCCATCAGCCTGGCTGGCCTGATTGGCGCGGCCGCGGTCACCCTGATCAATCAATCGCGCGCTGACTCTACACACGTTCGAAAGGCAACGGCCCTCACGCACTGACAAGCGTTGCGTATCCCCTGTACCCGAATCTGTAAGCCATAAGGCCTGAAAATGAACCGCTTATCCCAGCCGCCAGTACCAGCTGAGCTACTTAGCCAGACGATTGATTGGGCGATCGCTTCACGACGCAGCATTCGGGCGTATCTGCCCACACCTGTACCACGGGAAGAAATCGAGGCGATCCTGGATGTCGCCCGTTTTTGCGCGACAGGCGTGAATATGCAGCCTTGGCGTGTCCACGTAATCACCGGTGCCGCCAAGGCTCAGGTTTCACGAGCTATCGCTGAACTGGACAACGATCCGTCGCTCAGCGGTGACCTTGAAGACGCCTATGAGTACTACCCACGAGAATGGACATCGCCGTACGTGGACCGGCGCAGGAAAGTGGGTTGGGACCTCTATGGCCTGCTGGGCATCGCCAAAGGTGACAAACAGCGCATGCACGCTCAGCACGGACGCAACTACCGTTTCTTCGATGCGCCTGTCGGTTTGCTCTTCACCATTGACCGGGTGCTCAAGGAGGGGAGCCTGCTGGACTACGGCATGTTTTTGCAGGCGGTGATGGTGGCGGCGCGAGGAAGGGGGTTGCATACCTGCCCGCAGGCAGCCTTTTTGAAGTACCACGAGGTTATTTCCAACGCGCTCGAGATTCCCGCCGAACAGATGCTGGTATGCGGGATGAGCCTTGGCTACGCCGACGAAAACAGCATTGAAAATACGTTGGTGACTGATCGTGAGCCCGTGAGCGCGTTCACTACGTTTCATCACAATAATAAGGAGTCAACACCATGAAGCCTGGTGCCTACGAGAATGGGTTGGAGCAATCCAAGGCCAACTATCTGCCCCTGTGAACTGGTCAACTAATTTTGGACACCAGTTACGGTTTCACGCCGCCAGTTTCTCCATAGCTACCGGCGACCGGTAGTCGTTGTAGCTATGGAGT